>JAHKKJ010000250.1 GCA_020027655.1 Deltaproteobacteria bacterium
GCGCAATGACTGGCAGGGATCGCTAGCGACGCTGGCGCGTATGATCGTCCAGCATGACGTTGAATTGATCTCCATCGGTAACGGCACCGCCAGCCGCGAGACCGACAAGCTTGCTGCGGAGGTGATCAAGCTGGTCGCGTCGAAGATGCCGGAACGGAAATTAAACAAGATCGTGGTCAGCGAAGCCGGCGCTTCGGTCTATTCGGCTTCAGCATTCGCCGCCGCCGAGTTTCCCGAGCTGGACGTTAGCCTGCGCGGCGCCGTGTCCATCGCCCGGCGCTTGCAAGACCCGTTGGCCGAATTGGTGAAGATCGAGCCCAAGTCCATCGGTGTCGGTCAATATCAGCACGACGTAAACCAGCGCGCGCTGGCACGCTCCCTCGATGCGACCGTCGAAGACTGCGTCAATGCGGTGGGCGTGGACGTCAATACCGCTTCGGCACCGCTGCTCGCACGCGTGTCGGGTCTGAACGGCACGCTGGCGAAAAACATCGTCGAGTACAGAAATGCCAACGGCCCGTTCGGCAATCGCAGAACGATCCGCAAGGTGCCGCGCCTGGGCGACAAGACCTTCGAGCAAGCCGCAGGGTTTCTACGCATCAACGACGGCGACAATCCGCTCGACCGCTCGGCGGTCCACCCGGAAGCCTATCCGGTGGTGGAGCGCATTCTGGCGGCCATCGGCAAGGGCATCGGCCAAGTCATGGGCCAGGCGGCGGTGCTGAAGGGGCTTTCGACCGACGAATTCACCGATGACAAGTTCGGGGTGCCGACGGTGCGGGACATCCTTGCTGAGTTGGAAAAGCCCGGCCGCGATCCGCGCCCCGAATTCAAAACCGCCACATTTCAGGACGGTATCGAATCGGTTTCCGACCTGCGGCCCGGCATGATCCTCGAAGGCGTCGTGACCAACGTCGCCGCCTTTGGCGCCTTCGTTGACATCGGTGTGCACCAGGACGGCCTCGTGCACGTTTCCCAGCTGGCGAATAAATTCGTTAAAGACCCGCACGAAGTCGTCAAGCCCGGGCAGATCGTCAAGGTGAAGGTGATTGAAGTCGACGAGAAGCGGCAGCGCATCTCGCTGACCATGCGCCTCGACGACGCACCCGGCAGTGGGTCGCGCTCGGGTGAGGCGCGTGTGGAAACAAACGCCGGCGCACCACGCGGCCCGCGCGACCGGCGCCCGCCGGAACCGACGCGCGCCCCGGTGCGCGGGGAACCAAAGCCCGGCGGCGCGATCGCCTTGGCGCTGGAGCGCGCCAAGCTCAAGAAGTAACGCGGGGTTGCCGGCTGATTGGGTAGCGTTGATTGGGCGATATTCGTGCGAGCGAAATGTCGATCTCGCGATCCCACATCTGGCAGCAGCTTTCATTTCCACAAGGTTCTCCTCGCCGAGCGGTTTCACCTCAAAAAATTCATTATTGGTCTCTTGCTTGAGGCGTTCTGGCATTTGTTGTGGGGCTGCATTATGATCCGGCACACGTAAAGGAATCCAGGGATTCTACAAACAACTGCGGAAATAGCGATAGACAGCCGTTTGGTGTCAACCCAGCCAGGGAGGAGTTCATGAGACGGAAAGAGCGCGCAATGATTTTTGTTGCAGTCCTAACGGTCGTCATTCTTGCTAGTAACATCAGCCGGCTCAGAGCTGCCGAGACGCGCATCTCGATTGGGGTTACCGAAACGATGGAGACATTCAATCCTTATGGAGACAGCGTCTCGTTAATGTACAGCGTCTGGTGCCAAGTCTTGGGCTGCCTCGGTACCTACGATTTCGATAAGGGGCAGCACGTCGGACTGCTGGTGGAGCGATGGGAGATTAAGGATCCAAAAAACTGGATTTTCCACTTGCGCAAGAACAACAGATTTCATGATGGCTCGCCCGTTACGGCTGAAGACGTTGTGCACTCGATCCAGCGCACCCGAAACGATCCTTTGAGCAAGCAAAGGCAGAATATTTCCGCCGTCGCCAGTGAAGCCGTGGTCGATAAATACACCGTCAGGATTACGACCAAGGAACCCACCGCGCCGCTGCTCGACTATCTCTTCGACCGCATCATCATTACCAGCAAGGCGGTTTACGCCAAATATGGACCCGATGTGGCCGACCGCCAGTATCCGATCGGTGCCGGCCCCTATAAATTTAGAGAGTTGATCCCGGGGCAGCGGTTGGTCATCGGCAAAGATCCAACCCATCCCATGATAAAGCAGTATCCACTTGCGCCGGACGAGATCGTATTCCGCATCATGCGCGAGCCTGAACAAAGAATTACCGCGCTGTTGAATAATGAAATTCAGATTGCGCAGTTCGTACCGCCGCATCTGCGAGAGCGCGTCGAAAGGAGTCCTAATCACAAGATCGTCAAGTTTCACACCGCGGAGATCATGTTTTTGGCGATGATGCCGAAGGTTAAGCCCTGGGATAACAAGCTGCTACGCCAAGCCGTGGCTTATGCCATCGATCGTGACACCATCATGAAAACTATTCTTCGAGGAGAAGCGTCACGCCTCGACGGGCCGATCGGGGAAGGACAATACGGTTATGATCCCAACTTACAACCAAAATACACGTATAATCCCGAGAAGGCCAAGGAGTTGGTCAAGCAAGCGGGCTTTCCGAGCGGGGTCGACGTCGAGCTCTCTACGCCGGTGGGTCGTTACACGTTGGATAAACAACTGACGGAGGCAATGGTGCCGATGCTCACTGCGGTCGGCATCAGGACGAAGCTTCTGACACCGGAATGGGCGACCTTATGGGCGAACGTCCAGGTCGGCAAAGTTCCGTTCTACTACATGGGACGCGGCGGAGTCGTGGACCCGAGCGCGGCGCTCTCTCAATATTTCGAAACCGGTGCATCGCCGCGCATCGGTTATTCGAATCCAAAGCTGGACGAGCTGCTGGCGGCGGAGCGTCAGGCTTTCAATCCCGAGAAGCGCAAAAAATTACTCAGCCAGGCCATGAGTCTGATCACTGAGGAAGCGCCTGCGCATTTTCTCTGGCGCCATCAACTGCTCTTCGGCATGGCCAAGAATATCGACTATCGGCCGCTACCCAGCGAGCGTATCTACGCCTGGAATATGAAAGTGAACAAGTAAAGCCGGCGTGTGTCGCCTTCGGACCGGAAAGTCTCTATAATCTTTCACATTGAAAGAATCTCTATAAGTACGGCCTCAATTCGGGAAGGAGTAATTGTTCATGGCGAGAGTCGGTTACGCGTTAGGCTACGGTAAATTCACCAACGCTAAAGAGATGGCCGATGTGATGCGGCAGGCGGAGGAGCGGGGCTTTGAGATGGCATTTTTTTCGGAGACCATCGAGTTAATGCGCGATTCGGTTAGTTCGCTTGCCGCAATTGGACTGGCTACGAAAAAACTCAAGCTGGGCTCCACACAAATCGTTCGCTTGCGGGGCCCGGTGGTCATGGCGCAATCACTGGCGACTTTAGATGAGCTGACCGATGGACGGATGACGCTTGCTCCCGGCGCATGCACGAAGAGTCATGCGCGAGTTCATGCGCTGCCGATAGAAGTTGGGGCAACGCCACCGGAGGTGCTGAAGGAGTATATCGAGTCGATGCGGTTGCTTCTAACCGGAGACAAAGTGTCCTACCACGGGAAGTACGTCAACTTTGACAACGTCGGGCTGGGCTGGAAGCCGATCCGGCCAAACATTCCGTTCTACGTTCCGGCAACGGCGTCCGTTGGGTTGCGGCTAGCCGGGGAGATTGGCGATGGCGTGGTTCTCAATGCGGTGTGCTCGCCGGAGTACACCGTCAATGCTCTGAAGATTATCAAAGCGTCTGCGGAAAGGGCGGGGAGAGATTTCTCCAAATTCGAAGTGGCGCAGATTATTAATTGCTCCGTCGAAGACGATCACAAGAAAGCCCTCGACGCCATGCGGTGGGAAGTTGCCACGAAACTGGACCCGGTGCAGATTTCATTTATTGCCGGGCCGAAGATGCGCGTCGGCGAGCCCTACATTAGAAAAGAAGATATCCCGCTTTTTGAGACGGCGCATGCTCAGGGGGGTATGGAAGGGCTGATCAAAGCAATTCCGGATTCCTATGTCGAAGGGATGACCGCCAGCGGCACTCCGGACGAAGTAAAAAAGCGGGTGCAGCAGTACCGTGACGCGGGCGTAAAAATCCCGCTCCTGCGACCCGCCGCGGCGCATCAAACCCAACGCCTCCTGGATCTCTTCGCGCAGCAGCGCTAGCGCAGTTCCAAGTTTCAGGTTCCGAGTCTCGGGACTCGAGACCCGAAACACTGAACTCGAAACCGTTTCTTAACCATGTACCACGTCGGCATCGATATCGGGGGAACTTTCACAGATCTGCTTTTGGTCGGTGAGGACGGCAGCGCTGTCATCGGCAAAACCCTGACGACACCAGGGGATCCGAGTCTCGCCGTAGAAAACGCCCTGCGGCCCTTACTGGAGGACGGTACGATTGGAGCCAAAGAGCGCGGAACCTTGCTCCACGGTACGACCCTGGTCACGAATGCGCTGATTGAGCGCAAAGGCGCGCCGACGGCTTTACTGACCACCACAGGGTTTCGCGACGCCGTGGAAATCGGCCGCGAGCATCGTTACGAGCTATACGATCTGAATCTCGAGCTGCCGAAGCCGCTGGTGCCACGCCATCTGCGCTTTGATGTTCCCGAGCGCATCGCCGCTGACGGTAGTGTGCTGCGGTCGCTGGACGAAGCCTTCGTGCGCCGATTGGTTGCGGAGTTGCGCGATAAGGGAATCAAAGCCATCGCGGTCTCTTATCTCAACAGTTTTCGCAATGCAACGCACGAGCGGTGTACAGCTGAGATCATCGCAGAGGTTGCCCCGACGATCCGGGTGTCCCTCAGTTCAGAAGTGGTCGCTGAGATCCGCGAGTTTCAGCGCACCAGCACGACCTTGGTGAACGTCTACGTCCAAGAGCGGGTGGCTGATTACTTGGCGCAGTTACAGCAGCGATTGGACAGCACCGGATTCGTAGGGAGCTTCTTCGTCATGTTGTCCAGCGGCGGCATAGCGACGCGCGAGACCGCTTCGCGATTTCCGGTTCGCCTTCTAGAATCTGGCCCTGCTGCCGGCGCTCTCGCCGCTGCCCAAGCCGGCATTCTGTCCGGTCATCGTGATTTACTTTCGTTCGATATGGGCGGGACAACAGCCAAGCTCTGCGTCATCGAGAACGGGCAACCATCGAAGACCCATGAGTTCGAAGTCGATCGCGTCTATCGTTTTAGGAAGGGTAGTGGCTTGCCGGTTCGAATCCCGGTCATCGATATGATCGAGATCGGCGCCGGCGGGGGAAGTATCGCCAGGGTAGACTCTCTTGGGCTGCTCAAGGTCGGGCCGGATAGCTCAGGCGCCGATCCTGGGCCGGTCTGTTATTCACAAGGGGGTACGGAGCCAACAGTCACCGACGCTGATCTTGTCCTTGGCTATCTCGACCCGGACTATTTTTTGGGCGGCAAGATGCATCTAGACACGAAGCGGGCACGCCAGGCACTTTCGCGTCTAGCCGAGCCGCTTGGAATGACAGTCGAACAAGCCGCCTGGGGCGTGCATCAAATCGTCAACGAAAACATGGCCAACGCGGCGCGCGCCCATCTGAACGAGCGGGGCAAAGATCCGCGCCGCATGCCGATGTACGCCTTTGGCGGCGCCGGCCCGGTGCACGGCTATCGGGTGGCGGAGATTTTACGTCTGCCGGCGCTGATCTCGCCGTTTGGCGCCGGTGTCGGATCGACCTTTGGATTGCTGGCCGCGCCGCTGGCTTTCGACTTTGTGCGCAGCGCTTATAGTCGATTGGATCAGCAAGATTGGAGTCTTGCCAATCAACTCTTAGACGTGATGGCGGAGGAGGGCAAGACGTACTCCCTGGCGGAGTACAAGGGCAGCAAGGCCGTCGTCCTGGTCTGGATCAGCGAGAAGTGCGACATCACGTGGCGGTACGAGAAGCGCACCGGCGACCTCATGAAGGAGTTCGGCA
>JAHKKJ010000251.1 GCA_020027655.1 Deltaproteobacteria bacterium
GCTTGACTCACATTGCCTTCGGTCATGGAAAGCACTTGAACCAAGTACTCTCTTTCAAACGCATCTCGTGCATCTTTAAGGGGTCTCAGCCGATCCTGAGACCCGTCTCTTTTCTCAAAGTCTGATATCCTTCCGCCGTCCAAAGGAGCGGTCTTGGCTTGAAGCACGGAGTCATCAGTGATGACATCCTTTTGCGCCATGGCCACGGCGTATTCGATCGTATTTTCTAGCTCCCGCACGTTCCCTGGCCAATCGTGCAGCATCAATTTCCGCAGGGCCTCGGGGGTTAGCCCCTTCACTTCTTTTTTCATCTGCTGGCTACATTTCTTCAAGAAATGTTCCACCAGGGGCACAATATCCTCTTTTCTTTCTCTCAACGCAGGCAGATAGATCGGAATGACATGGATTCTATAGAACAGATCATCGCGAAACAGTCCCTTCCTGACCTGATCCTCCAAATCCTTATTTGTCGCAACGATCACGCGCACATCAACGTCGATGGGCGATTCACTTCCCACCGGATAAAACTGTCGCTCCTGTAACACACGCAGCAGCTTGGACTGTGTCGAAAGCGGCATGTCCCCGATCTCGTCCAGGAAGAGAGTACCCGCGTGCGCTTGAGTGAATAGTCCCTTGGTGCTCTTCACCGCACCGGTAAACGCACCTTTCTCATGACCGAAGAGCTCGCTCTCAAGGAGTGTTTCGGGCAAGGCCGCACAGTTGAGCGGGACAAACGCCTCCTCGCTTCTTGCGCTCGCAAGATGAATCGCTTTCGCAATCAGTTCCTTGCCGGTGCCGCTCTCGCCGTGAATGTAAACCGTCGAATCGAGCTTGGCAATCCGGGTGACAACATCCAAAACAGATCGCATCCTTGAGCTGCGAGCGATGATATTCCCAAAATTATTTGTTTCTTCCAATAATCCTTTCAGTCGCTTGATCTCAGAATTGAGCCTTCTATGGTCGAGCGCTCTTTCGATCTGGACAAGTAGATCCTGGGGCTCGAAGGGTTTAGTAAGATAGCTGTAAGCTCCTTTGCGCATGGCCTCCACAGCGCTTTCAATTGTTCCGTGGGCGGTGAGAATAATGGCAGGCAAATCAGGATTGACCCCATGGACCTCTTCCATGAGAGCGATACCGTCCCGGTCTGTCAGCATAAGGTCAAGCAGGCAGAGGTCAAAAGATTGCGTTTTAACCGCGGCCATCGCATCTCCCCCCTCGATCATGGCCGAGACGTCGTAACCCGCGGATTCGAGCCTCATTTTCACAAGCTCGAGCAGGTTTGCATCATCATCAACTACGAGAATCTTTCCTGACGCCATGAGCTCCCCTAACGCGATCGATCACGTTTCCGTTCTTCAATTTCAAGGTCTACTTGTTTGAGTTTTTCCACACCGTCTAACACGCCCACCCAGATTTTCGCCTGCTCGACCCAAGGGCTATCCGGGTAGCCTTTAATCACCCGGCTGAAAAAAGAGATGGCCCGCTTGTTGTCCTTCTTGGGATTTTTCGGGTGGACATAAACGAGACCCATATTGAAGATAGCTGTATCAGCTGGAGGTTCATCCTTCAACAAAGCTAACACCCTTTGACTTTCCCGCAAGGAGCCCTCGTAATCCCCTTTGGCCAGAAGATTCTGCGCCAATATCAAATACTCATTAGCTTCTCGACGCTCCGGAGCTTGTATGGGCTCTTCAATAACCGGAGGTGGCTCCGGGAGCACCTGGGGCTCCAGAACCACCTCCGGCACCCGAGGCTTTATTTTCGGCACCTCTTTTTCGGATAAGGCGCAGCCCCCGCAGAAGAGAATCAGCAGGGCAATACGAATATAAACGTGCTGCCTTGATCTGGATGATTTTCCGCCCATATCTCTCCGCCATGAGATACAATGATATGTTTGGCAATCGCCAAACCCAGTCCGCTACCGTTAGCCGAAAATGCTCCTCCTGAATTTTCTTGGTGAAACTTGTTAAATATGGTTTTCAAATTTTCAGCCGCGATTCCGGGACCTGTATCTCGAACCGAAACTTCAACTTTGCCGGTAACGGGTCTCGCGGCAATTGTGACGCGTCCAGCCTTGGGTGTAAATTTGACTGCGTTGCCGATCAGATTCCGCAACGCCTGTAGTATTCTCTCGCGATCTACTTTCACCGTTGGAAGCCCCGAAGGGACTTCGGTTTCCAACTGTATGCCTTTCGCCTCTACTAGAGGTGTTATCTCACCTACGGCCTTTTTGATCAACGGGGCCAGGCTGGCTTTTTCAAAGCTGTAATTCATCATCCCGGCCTCCATTTTCGACAGATCCAACAGAGAATTAACGAGACCAATGAGCCGATTGCTCTCTTCGGCAAGGATCGTCAGCAGTTTTCTCTGTTTCTCTGTCGTTGCCCCTCCCACGCCTTCCAGCAACAGTCCCGTCCCCTCTTTAATCGAGGTTAGAGGCGTGCGCAACTCATGGGACATGGCAGCAAAAAAATCGCTTTTCATCTTGTCGATTTCACTCAACTTACGACACATAAGGTTGAATGAAGCGGCGAGCTCGCCTATCTCTGGCGGAGACGAGAGACGTAGGTCAGCCTCAAATCGTCCACTGGCGATTTCTCGGGTCTTGTTTTTCAGAATCGAGATCGGTCTGGTAATACTCCGCGCAATAAGCAGCGACAGTACCAAAATAAAAAGGAGGGAGGCAATCGTAATCGTTAGTGCCGCGTCCCGGGCACGGGCCCCGGCGTCGGCCAACTCCCTGACTTTCCTATACGTACCCTGCTGCCTTTCCGCTTGTAGTTGCTCTAACAGCCCCAAGATCCTGTCCGTGATCTGGTTTTTTTCGCGGTTGTACCAGCCTTGAGGGTATTCCCGATGTGCCTTGATTTGAACTGTTTCTTTGTCAAACAACTCATGATAGCGATCGTAATCTTGCTTAACCTGGTTCAATAACGCCGCTAGCTTTGGGTCTGCAATCCCTGAAGCCTCGTTCAGATAACGCTCAAAGTCACCCTTGAACTTAAGAAACTCTCGGTAGAGTGCCTGGTCTTTCGCGATGACAAACTTCCGTTCGTAGCGGACTTGTGACAGGAAGCTGTCGGCGAGTTTTTTTTCGTAATCAAGAATGCGATTGTCTCGATCGAGAATCGACTGGGTAATATCGTCGAAGCGCTGCAGTTCCTGCAGGGCATAAAGACTCACCGCGATCACCAGCGCGAAAACAGCGAGATAGCCAAGAATCAATCGGGAGAAAAGCGTTAATCGCATAGCGGACGTCCTCGCTGTTTCTGATTAAACGGCTATCCCATCTTGCGATCGTAGGAACACAATTCGACGAACTCTTGGTTCGCATCGGCAGAAAGAATTCTCTGGCCGAACTGCTCCAAACGTTTCTCGGTAGTTTGATAACTGGACTGAGCATGACCCAGATGTTTCCCCAGCAAGCCAAAATCGTCCCGAAATTTCCCGAAGTCGCCCCGCAGGCGGCTCAGATATTGGATGATTTCTTTGGCCCGCTCTTCAACCTTCATGCCCTTCAAGCCAAGAACGATGGCCTGGAGATACGCGTAAAAGCTATTGGGCGAAACCGGAATGACCCGTTTGCTCAAAGCGTACTGGCTAAGATTTCTTTCTTCTTCGGAGCCATCCTTGATAATCGTCTCGTAGTAAACATTTTCTGCCGGAATATACATCAAAGCAAAGTCATAAGTCCCTTCATCCGGCAAGATATATTTACCCGCAATCGCGTCCACATGTTTTTTAACATCATTGATAAACTGTCTCTTATTTCGTGTCCTTTCATCGTCATTGGCGGCTTCGAGTATGCGCTTGAAGTTTTCCAACGGGAATTTGGAATCTACCGGAACCAATGAGCCCCCGAGCTTGATCACCGCGTCAACTCTCTCGCCGCTTTTAAAAGCGTGCTGGATTGCGAAATGATGGGTCGGCAGGATTTGAGCCAATAAGTCCTCCAGAAAAAACTCACCCAGACCGCCCCTCAATTTGGGAGCGCGAAGGATCTCCTGCAGGGATGCAATATCTTTCCCCACTTCGTAAATTTTGCGATTGGCTTCCTCGAGGCCGCCCAGGCTTTTCTGAACACTACCCACAACCCTGGCAGCGTTGTCGAGCCGTTCGCCAAGATTCTGCTGCGTCCTCTCTAGAATCTCGCCATTTTCCTTGAGGCGCTCGTTTACGTTACCGAGGACTTGTCCCAACTGCTGCTGGACGAGCTGCGTGTTGTTGTCCAAAGCTTGACTCAATTGGACACGAAGCTGGTCAATTTGTTGCTGCATGACAAGTAAGGACTGGTCTTCTTTCTTGTCTCGCAAAAGGGCTTCAAAACGACTGAGGAAAAACCAACCCACAAGCAGAAGGGCAAGAGAAAAAAGCAAAATAAGTGCAATCGGACTTAGAAATTCCACGACTTATCGGGCTGGGCTACAGAAGTCTCAGTGCGTACTCGAGTATTTCGCTGAGCTTGCGAATCTGAGTCGCGCGCATGGATCGCTCTTCGCGAGGCGAGGAGAAATAATCGTCGAGGCTTTTCTTCAGGTTCCACTCAAGCAACTGGACGCATTGCTCCATGCTGACCTTCTCGGAGCGGCGGCGGCGCGCTTGATGGATCGCCTCAAGCTGAATGATCTGACCCATGCGAATACCGTAGGATAAGAACGAGCACAATGAATTGTCAAGGCCTGCAAGCCAAAATACTCGGCTCTTGCTGGGTCACACAGTGAATTGCCCCTAAGCCGGCAACTAGAGCCTTGCAAGGCAAGCCCACCACTCGACGTTCAGGAAAAAGCTCTTGCAGGATGCCCAGAGCCTTGTAGTCATTCGGGTCATCGAATAGCGGAACCAAGAGCACTTCGTTGGCGATGTAAAAGTTGGCGTAGCTCGCCGGCAAACGCGACCCCTCATAATCAATAGAACCGGGGCAAGGGAGAGTCACGACGGAAAGTCTATGGCCATTTTGATCGCGCGCCCCTTGAAGCCGCTCGTAGTTTTCTCGGAGAGGAGCGTAGTTGTCGTCCTTGGAATTCGTTTCCAAAACACAAACCACGGTCATCGGATTGACGAAGCGGGCGATATCGTCGATATGTCCATCGGTGTCGTCCCCAAGAATACCCTCGCCTAACCAGATCACGTGACTCACTCCCAGCGCATCTTTGAGGAACTGCTCAATTTCCCCGCGGCTCATGTCAGGATTGCGATTCCTGTTCAACAAGCACTGCTCCGTCGTGAGGCAGGTCCCGGCACCGTTAACCTCGATGGAGCCCCCTTCGAGCACGACCGAATGATTGAACACCGGAACCTTTAGCAAGGTCGCCATGTCTCTAGCGACCCGATCGTCATCCTCGTAGGCCCTGTATTTTCTCCCCCAGCCATTGAAGATCCAATCATTAAACGCCAGCGGATTTTCGCTACTTTCTCGGGTGAGAAATGTCGGACCGTAGTCCCTCATCCAGACGTCCACGGTAGCCATCTTGAGGATCGAGATATTGTCCATCGCTGCGCCCACCTTCTTCAGTCGCACTATCACCTCCCCTCGGGTTTGTTCGTCATTGACCAAAAGAACAACCTGCTCTCGCTCTGCCAACGCTTGCATCATCCGAACCCAAACTTGCCGCACGGTTTCCAACTGAGTTGGCCAGGTTTCGCGATTGTGCGGCCAGGCCAGCCAGGTCGCCCGGTGGGGCACCCACTCCGCGGGCATAGAGTAGCCAAGTGATCGCGGGGTAGCTTGGCTCGAGTTTGTCTTCGTCATGGCGCAAGGCGCAGAGAAAGAACCGTAGTTAGTGTTTGTCGGATGACTCAATGAAGCGTGATCGCAAATAGCCATAAGCATCGATGCGCCGATCGCGGAGGAATGGCCAACTCTGACGTGTCTCCTCAATCTTACGAAGATCGCACTTCACAATGACAATCTCGTCCCGTTCACCGCTCGCACAGGCCAGGATTTCTCCGAAGGGACCGGCAACAAACGAATG
>JAHKKJ010000252.1 GCA_020027655.1 Deltaproteobacteria bacterium
GCTGGCGCGGACGGCCGATTTTTTGCTCGGGCCCAGCGCCATCGATTCCGGTCTAGTCGAGCCGGCCTGGACCGTAAAGGTCAAGTAGAGCTCGTTACTGATCGTAGGTAGGCCCGAAAGTCCCGTGCCGATCCTCTCGCAAAAATAGTCTTTCCAGTCCGATCCGCCATTAGCGGGCGGGCCAGGGTCCAGCGCAGCGGTTTCGACCGATGAACAGGCTGTCAAACCAAGGCAGATCACTAGCCAACGCGTCGAATGCACCTTTCTAAGGCCGGCGCGCGCCAACGTGCCGGCGTTTTACATGATGGCTCTCCCGGAGATAAAAAGCGTGGCGGACTTGAAGGGGAAAACCGTCGGCGTCACCCGCTTCGGCTCGTCAACCGATTTCGCCCTGCGGTATCTAATGCAGAAACACGGATTCAATGCCGACAAGGATGTGACCATCCTCCAGCTCGGCGGCATGCCGGAGCTCGCCGCGGCGCTCTCCAAACGGCTGATCGTGGCTGCGCCCTTGTCCGCCCCAACCCACATCCGCGCCCGCGCCGCTGGCGCCCAGCCCTTACTCGACATGGCCAAAGCCGGAGTCTATTTTCCCCATACCGCCGTCATCACCCGGCGGGCTTATTTAAAAACCAACCGCGAAACGGCATTGAACTTTTTTCGGGGGTATTCCGAAGGCCTGCAACGATTCGTTCAGGACAAAACTGCGGCGAAGAAGATCATCCAGAAATACACCCGCGATACCGCCGAAGATATCATCGAAGCCACCTATCAGTACGCCGTCGATTATGTGGTCCGCCCGCCGTACCCGAATCGCGACGGTATCGTTGAAACGCTCAAGCTAAGCCAGAACCCGGAAGCGAAAAAAGCCGACCCGGATCATTTCATCGACGCCAGCGTGGTGAAGACATTGGACGATCAAGGATTCTTCCGGCAAATCGGGATGCAGAAATAGGGCGGAGACACGCACTTCAGGTCAAATCATTTGACTAAAAGACATCCTCAAGCGAGACAGTTACCTGAAATTGAATTATCCCGGAGCAAGCTGACGGGGTATCAGAACATACAGCGATGAGAATTTACACCAACGGCGTCACCCCCGAATGTTTTAATCGGGGGTCCAGTTCCGGTCTCGCCTGGATTCCCGATAGAAGCATTCGGGAATGACGGACTCTAAGACAACGCTTCGGTGAATCCTGCTTTCTTCTACGGCCTATGGATGAACTGTCTCCAAACACCAATCGGTGGGAATCTCTTTGCCTAGGCCCTTGGACTTCGCCTCATCGAAAGCACAGCGCTGATTTCGTCGTTATTTAGAATGATCATCGGCTAACTTCATTCCTTCCCTTCGGACTAAGTTTTTAAGGTAGTCTTATAGAACACGTCCTCGATCCGCGCATGCTTTTTGGTTAGCCCTTCTTCGTAGGAACTCCGAAACAGAACCTCCAGCATCTTTTGATTCTGCTTTATTCCCAACGGATACGGATCACTGCCAAAGCATTCAGCCTGCCTCTTGTAATCCTCTGCCTCGAAAAGCAGATACGTTCCCAGCATCGCTTTCGCCCGCTCGTAGGCGATTTCTTTTGACCGCTGGAAGGTTTTGTACAACTCCAGCGCCACCCAGGGGTGCTCCTCCAATATTCTTTGCTGCACCACGATGATGTGATTGGACGGCAAAAAACCGGACTTTCGATAATACTCAGTCGTAATGTTGCGCCCGCCGTCGGGAAAGAATTTGCGCAGCCGGGGGTTCCCCTCTATCCGCGTTCCACCGTAGCGGTCGACCTTTTCAAATGGCGATGGTTCGTGATCCGAACGGGGCACGATCCCGAAGGCGGCATCCAATTCACCCTTATCGAGCATGACATCCATCGTCTGATCTTCAGTCAACCATCGGAGCGAAATTCCTGGCAGCGGTTCGCGGTAGAGTCCCACGATCCCGCCATGGCTCTTCCTTTTCCCCCGCCCCACGTACCAGTGAATGTCTTGCGTCCGCACGCCAAAGAGCTCCTTGAACATAATCCTCATCCACAGGGCCGCGGTCATGGGAAAATCCGGTATCGCCACCCGCTTGCCCTTGAAATCCTCGCCTCGCTGGATCCCTGAGCCCGTATTCACCATCAAGTTGAACCACAGAAAAGCCTTGGATAGAAATACCGGCAACCCGCTCCACTTCCACTTGCCGGCTTCGTTTCTTTCCCTGACAATCAGACACTCCGACATCGACATCTCCGAAACATCAAAATCATCGTGGAGAAGATTGTGATAAAAAAGCTCGCCGGGTGGGCTGAGAACGATGTCGAGCTCTATGTTTTCCGGTTTGACGGTCCCGTCCAGCAGCGGAGCGAGACGCGGATTCCGAGCGCTAACGAATTTTAATTTGAGCATAGTCGTTCCTGTTCTCTTTGCTGTGAAACGTTATCATATTTCGCTGATACCCTGCGCCGTTTTTCTTCGTTCAACCGCGCCGGCATCTCTCTTGAACGAGATCGAATAGAGCGACTTTCTGAAGCGGTTGTAGGGAAATAATCTGCCACAATCCTCTTTAGAGCAGCCCTGCTTTTTCTAGCTTACTCACTGCGCCATCGTCAACCAATCTCGCTTGTCGTGATCACTTGAACAAAAGCTTCTCGAGCGTCAGGCGGACCAAACGAAGGCGTCAATCACCGGCTGATACGCTAGCGTTCTAACATCGACTAACGGGCACCATCTGTTGAATCACTTGGAGGCGGACTCTGCCTGAATCCGGAAGCGACCTACATAGGGAAAAATAGCGGCGACGGTGACGAGCATGGTCAAGCACGCCAGCCCTCCGGTCAGCGCGGCCATTTCGCTGCCGAACCAGGCGGCGATGATGCCGATTTCGAATTGGCCTAGCTGCGGGCCGCTCATGGTAAAAATGCCGTTGATGGAGGACATCCGGCCGCGCAACTCATCCGGAGTCTGCAACTGGTTGATGGTGCCGCGAAGAATCGAGCTGATCGTGTCTCCAACGCCGGTCAAAGTGAGCATCAACAGGGAAAACCAGAACATGCCGGAATAGGCGAATAACACCGTCGCAAGCCCGTAAATGCCGACACCGATAAATACCCACAAGCCGCTGCGCTGCACCGGGCCGCGAAGACTCATGGCTGCGGCCGCGGAAACCGAGCCCACGGCTCTGGCGGCATAAAGCATCCCGAGTCCCGTGGGACCGACGAATAAGATATCGCGCGCGTATATCGGTAATAGCCCGCGCACGTTGCCGAAGAAAGTCGCCCCAAAATCCAACAGCATCAATGGTAGGATGATCCCATGTCTCCACACAAAACCGATGCCTTCTTTAAGAGACCGGAGAGAAACCGTCCGCATGCCGCCGCCCTCGGATATCTTGGTTCTTAAGAGAGACAACGCCAGCAGCATCGCGAGCCACGACAGGGCGTCGATCGTGTAACAAACGGCCGGACCGAAAAAGGCCAAGGCAATGCCGGCCAGCGACGGTCCGGCGATCATCGGCACATAGCGCTGGGTGCCCTGGAGCGCCAGCGCTTGCGCCAAATCCTGGCGCGGCACCAGGTTGGGGATAAGGGATTGGCGCGAAGGTTGTTCCAATGAGCTGAACAGCGCCAGCAGCATCGTCGCAACGTAAAGCAATTGTGGCGATGCTATGCCTGAGTAGGTGAGCAGAGCCAACGTCGCCGAGACGCAGAATAGTCCCGTCTGCGTGCATATCATGAGTTTGCGGCGGTTCACGGCGTCGGCGAGGAGTCCGGCGAACAGCAATAGAACAATCTGCGGCAGAGCGCGCGCCAATCCAAGCAGACCGATTTGAAAGGGTGAATTGGTCAATTCGTAAATTTGCCACGCCATCGCAACCGTGGTGAATTGGGTGCCGATGCTGGAAAAAAAAGAGCCCGTCCAGAAAATGCGAAAGTCTCGATGGCGGAAGGGAGAAAGACTCGAGTTGTTGTTCTGCGGCATGTCGCGTGCGGTAAAAGCAGCGGCATCATGCCACGCAGATCACGATCCTGCAATCGCGCCGCGTGATTCAGGTTGTAGACATTAACTTATCATTCTCGATCCGTTTGCTCCTTATGGAACGAGCGTCGTGAGTGTTATCTCTGACCCCGATTCTGTTGCCTTATCGATCCTTCAATCTTGAAAGAGATCGAAGACAGCGGCTTTGTGAAGCGGTTGTATGGGAAATAGATCAGTCACAGTCCAAGAGACAAAACCTAACCCGTTCATCTCCCCCTGCTCTATTTCTTCTTAAATCCACCCACGAGCGCTCTTCTACCGCCGTCCCAAAAGGATTTCACATCTTCAAATCCGGCTTCCTTCAACCATTTTATCTGATCCTTCAGCGACGGAGTCATGCGATCGAAATTCAGGAAACAACCGCCGGGTTTCACCAATGAAAAAGTCTCGCCGTAGATCGCCCGAATGATGTCCAGAGAGCGGACATTATGGATCGCGATCGAAGATACCACCGCCTCGAAACGCCCTTTGATCTTCCGACTCCAGCCGGGCTTACTAAAATCACAGAGGACGTACTTGACGCGCCCTTTTAGGTCTTTCATGCGCTTACGGCCCAGTTTAGCCATCTCATCCGATCCATCTTGGCATACCGCAGTAGCATTAGAAAAATACTTGAGGAGAAACTGGGCCAATGCCCCATATCCGGCCCCTACATCTAAGATTGTAATCGAGGCCTCTTGGTCATAGGGCAATGTTTTCGCCATCAAACGGAATATTTCCTGGCGATCGATCTCTCTTTGATCTTGGCCTTCTGCCCATTGGGAAACATAGTGCCGTGAACTCCAATCGTGGTGGTTCCAAGGATCTGATAATTTCGGCATCGCTGTTCTCCCCGAATTAAGTTCGCTTCTATCGCTTCAGTTGTCGAGAAATAACACCCGCTGTTTCAACCCGCAATCAGAGACTTATCGGTAATTTCTCTCCTCCGGGCTTAAAGCGCGGCATCGAACAAGCCCAAACGGCGCCGCACCAGAACCGGAAATGCCCCAAGGTAAAAAATTGAGCCCCTCTATTCTAGACAATCTCTCTGATACCCGCGCAATTTGAGTGGTCTTGAATCTTGATGTTCAGCGCAGCTGAAAGGCTCCAGGTAGGGAGCCGTTCCGTTCGGAAAACCAGGCAAGCTTGAGAAATCGTTCGAGCTCTCTGTCGTCGATCACGGGAGGTTCAATGCGGTGACGGCCAAGCAATCTGCGCGCGGCCGAGTCATCGAACTGGACATCTTGTTGGAGATAATCACGATAAGGCGATAGCAGCCGCGCCACTCTCATTTCGAGCGGCGACGGGTTGCGTAGCTCTTCGGTAGCGTTCACAAGATGAAGATTATGCAAGTCGAGACGCGCGCTCATCATCTCAAGCATGCGCTTTTGCGTAGGTGGATTCTTGGCAACAAGATGAATCGTCTCGCCTGAGGCTTCGGGGTCGTCGGTTAGGCGTTCAATGGCCGTGGCCACATATTCAACTGGAACGATATTAAACCGAGCCTGTGGTCGCCCCTGAATACGAAGGGGAGTGTTTCTAGCGCCGGCTTTGCACGACAAAGCGATCAGGAGCCGGAGGAACGCCACCAACAGGTTGGAGGGCGCTCCGCCGGGCGTTGACGGTGCGCCCCCGACGACGACGCTCGGTCTGAAAATCCTTAGATCGACTCCGAGCTGCCGGCAGGTTTGTTTGAGCCGGATCTCTAATTCCAGCTTGAGCCGTTCATAGCTATTGTGAAATTCCTGCCCCAGATCCGTTTCGTTTTCATAAAGCATGCCTTCGCGCCGCCCGCAAACAAACGCCGTGGAGATATGTACCCAAGAACGCAGGCCGCCAGGGCGGAGCATTTTGAGTAGGGCAAGCGACCCGTCGATCTGGGTACCGCGAGTCGATTCTCCGTCGCCAGCCAAGAAAGAGGTCTCGCCAGCGCAGTGGATCAC
>JAHKKJ010000253.1 GCA_020027655.1 Deltaproteobacteria bacterium
GCGCGCATTTTCGTTACTTCACCTGCCTAAATCGTAGCAGTTCGGAGGTTCAAGTGAGATATTTCTTAGTCGCGATCTGTTTATTTCTCTATACTGGCGTCGGTTGGTCGCAAGAGAGGGTCAAGATCGGATTCATCGACATTCAACGTGCCATTAGCGAGTCGCAAGCGGGAAAGCGAGCTAAGGAAAGGTTCCAAGCACACGTCAAGAAAGCGGAGGCCGATCTATTAAAAGAAAAGTCAGAAATAGAACGGTTGAAGACCGATCTCGACAAGAAAGGGCCCCTGCTCAAAGACGAAGAAAAACGAAATCTCGAAGCGGAACTTCAGAGACGCTATGTCAATTACCAACGGGGCATGCAGGATCAGCAGCAGGAACTCCGGCAAAAAGAGGGTGAGATGACCGGCGATATACTCAAGGAATTGGAGAAAATCGTCAATGAAGTGGGAAAGGCGGAAAAGTTTACTCTGATCTTGGAGCGCTCACAAATCCTCTACAGCGATCAAGGCATTGATATCACCAACCGTGTCATCGAAGCTTTTAATGCTCGAAGTAAGGCCAAGTGACTGCGGCAGGAAAAACTCTATCTGAACTGGCCCAACAGGCTGGGGGGAGAGTTGTCGGCGATGGTCGAATCGTGATTCACAAGGTTGCGTCCATCGAAGAGGCTGGTCCCGGTGAAATTACCTTTCTCGCAAACCCGCGTTATCAAGCTTTGCTAGCTTCCTGTAAGGCGAGCGCGGTCATCGTAGGCCCCGGAATGGTTCTTGAATCTCCGTCCGAACGGCGCAAGGCGTATCTAGAGGCTGCTGACCCCTATGTCGCTTTCGCTAAAATTTTACAGCTATTTAATCCATCGGCGAGTTGCAGGGAGCACATTAGCTCCCAAGCAAGTATCGATCCTGGGGCCGATTTGGAGGCAGGTGTAACGGTGTTCCCGCATGTCTTTGTGGGCAAAGGAACACGTGTCGGAGCGAGGACCGTTCTTTATTCCGGTGTATTTCTGGGAGAACAAGTTCAGGTTGGGCAAGATTGTGTGCTACATCCGAATGTCGTTGTTCGTGACGGTTGTCGGATTGGAAGCCGAGTCGTGTTGCACGCCGGAGTTGTTATAGGGAGCGATGGATTTGGATATGCGGGGGAGGGTGAACAGCGGGTTAAAATTCCCCAAGTGGGAATCGTGGAATTAGAGGACGATGTGGAGATAGGTGCGAACACCACGGTAGACCGCGCTACCCTTGGACGAACCATCATTGGCAGAGGCGTCAAAATCGACAACCTGGTCCAGATCGCGCACAACGTGGTGGTCGGTGAAAATTCGATTATTGCCGCGCAAGCGGGCATAGCCGGAAGCACTCGAATCGGTAAGGACGTTATGCTGGGTGGACGTGTTGGAATCATCAATCATCTGACTATAGGGGATGGCGCTAGGATCGGACCGGGGTCCGGTATTCTCCAGTCCGTTCCGCCTGGAGTTATGCGGTCGAGCGGCCTCCACGCCGCGCCTCATCGAGAATGGCTTAAGGTCGTCACGCTCTTGCCACAATTACCGAGATTATGGAGCCTGGTGCGGAATCTGGAGAAGAAGGTGTCGGAGCTAGTCAAGTCAAATGACAACAAATCATAAGCAGATGCTGGACGTTAAAGAGATTCTTAAATACCTCCCGCACCGCTACCCGTTCTTGCTAGTGGATCGGATCGTCGAAATACACGGCGAGGACAAAATCGTCGGGATTAAGAACGTTTCCTTTAACGAACCTTTCTTTCAGGGGCATTTTCCCGCTCGCCCGGTCATGCCCGGAGTTCTGATATGCGAGGCCATGGCGCAGGTAGGAGCGATATTTGCGCACAAAGCGCGCGGCGGAATGGACAGCGGCAAAGTCTTTGTGTTAACCGGCCTCGAACGTGTGAGGTTTAAGCGGCCAGTGGAGCCGGGGGATCAATTGCGATTGGAATTGTCCTGCTTGAAACGACGCGGCTCCTTCTGGAAAATGCAAGGCATCGCCACCGTCGACGGGAAAGTTGTTGCGCAAGCCGAAATCTCTGCCATGGAAATAGACATACTTTAGCCTTGCGGGTGGGGGGTATGTTCTAGACATGACAAGGATTCACGAAACGGCCCTGGTTGACCAGCGCGCGGAGATCGATTCTGATGTCGAGATTGGACCCTATTCAATTGTCGGTGGATGCGTAAGGATCGGCAAGGGATCCCGTATCAAATCTCACGTCGTGATCGAAGGGCGGACGACGCTGGGCGAAGGTAACGTCATATTTCAGTTCGCCACGGTCGGTTCCGTACCGCAGGATTTGAAATACAAGGGGGAGCCCAGCGAGCTCATCGTCGGCAATCACAATACCATTCGAGAGTTCGTTTCCATCAATCCTGGAACGAAGGGCGGTGGAATGGTAACCCGGATCGGGGACCGTAACCTACTGATGATGTATTGCCACATCGCCCACGACTGCGTCTTGGGTAACCATAATATCATCGCGAATGGAGCAACACTCGGTGGTCACGTCATTATCGAAGACTATGTGATCGTCGGCGGGCTGGTTGGAATTCATCAGTTTACGAGAGTCGGAAGCGGGGTTATTTTAGGCGCAGGTTCGATGGTGTCGAAGGACGTGCCACCCTATTGTAATGCGACGGGCGATCGGGCCCGGCTGCGTGGCCTCAATTTAGAGGGTCTCAAGCGCCGACGGGTTGAAAAGGAAAAAATTGAGGCGCTAAGGAAGACTTATCGAATCATGTTCCGATCAAAATTGAAGGTCCGCGATGCGATCATGAAAGTTCGACAAGAATTATCCGGCTATGCCGAGGCGGAGCAGTTGGTAACCTTCGTGGAAAATTCCCAACGAGGGGTCTGTCGATAACACGAATCTAGACTTCGACGGTCCGTCTCCTTACTCTGACCGCTTCATCAACCACCGGTGAAAAAATTAGGGCTGATTGCGGGGAACGGAAAGTTTCCCCTTATTTTCGCGGAGCAAGCAACAAAGGAAGGCTATTCCTTGGTGGCCGTTGCGCATCGCGGCGAAACGGTCAAGGAAATAGAAGATCTTCTGGAAGACGTTACGTGGATCTATGTCGGGCAGTTGGGGAAAATGATCCGGACATTTCTCCGTGCCGGAATTACGGAAGCGGTCATGGCGGGGGGGATTCATAAAGTTAAATTTTTGGAGAATTTTCGGCCCGACCTGCGGGGAGCAAAGTTTTTGGCTCGGATCAAGAGCAAGGACGATGACGCGTTGCTTCGCGGTGTAGCCGAAGAGTTGGAAAGCGAAGGCATCAAGATTTTGAACTCCACCCTCTGTGTGCCTCAGATCGTTGCTTCTGAAGGAGTCTTAACCCGACGCGCCCCGAGCGCAGTGGAGTGGGAGGATGTCCGATTTGGTTTTCGCGTTGCCAAGGAAATCGGTCGCTTGGGTATCGGACAAACGATTGTGGTCAAGAAGCAAATCGTGGTCGCCGTGGAGGCCTTGGAAGGAACGGATGCCGCCATTGAACGAGGCGGCAAGTTGGCCAGGTCAGGGTTTGTGGTCGTCAAAGTCAGCAAACCGGAGCAGGATCTTCGATTCGATGTCCCGGCCGTCGGCGTTGCAACTCTAAGGCAGCTCCGTGAGACGGGTGGAACCGTGCTGGCGGTGGAGGCTGGCAAGACGATTCTTCTGGAGAAAGATTTGTTACTCAAACAGGCCGAGGAATTCGGGATTTCAGTGGTGGCACTCCGTGATTGATCAGGCCAAAGTCGCCACGGCCGTTGTTGGAGTGGGCTATCTGGGAAAATTCCATGCGGAAAAGTACGCAGGTTCTGGAAAAGCGAGTCTAGTAGCGGTAGCGGATATCGACAAAGGGCGGGCGGAATCGGTGGCAAGTCAATTAGGTGTCGCCGCGCTTACGGATTATCGAGAGCTGCTCGGGCGAGTTCAGTGCGTCAGTGTCGCCGTACCGACGCGCCTACACTTTGAAATCGCGAGCTATTTCCTCGAACGTGGCGTCGATGTTTTGGTCGAGAAGCCTATCGCCGCCGATATTCACCAGGGCCGAGAGTTGGTGGATCTGGCAGGGGTCAAAGGACTCATTCTCCAAGTCGGGCATCTGGAACGATTTAATCCCGCTATCCGGCGCCTCGAAAATGTCATTCAAGAACCCAGATTCGTGGAGTGTCATCGGCTGGCGCCGTTCGTCGAACGAGGCACGGATGTGGATGTGGTCTTGGATCTCATGATCCACGACATCGATGTCATCGCCAGCCTCGTACGCTCTGCTGTGGATCGGGTAGAAGCCGTCGGGGTGGCAGTGCTGACGGACAAACCCGATATAGCCAACGCACGAATCACGTTCGCGAACGGTTGCATCGCTAATGTAACTGCCAGTCGCGTCTCTATAAAGCGCGAACGTAAGATCAGATTCTTTCAACCGGACGCCTACCTTTCCATCGACTATGATCAGCGGCGGGCGCAAATTTTTCACAAGCCGCCCACAGGCGGAGGATGGATGGACATTCGCGCTGAAACCATTGAGATCAAAGAGGCCGATGCCTTGGCCGACGAGATCGATTCGTTTCTTGATTGTGTGCGAACCCGATCGCTCCCATTGGTCAGCGGCGCGGAAGGATTACGGGCCCTGGAAATAGCTTCGATGATTAGTGGACAACTATAAAATGCTGTTGATAATTCGGTTCCAAAATGGCTGTACAATCAAAGCAAGTCATGCTGGTCGTGGGAGAAGCCTCCGGAGATATTCATGGCGCCCATTTGGTCAAGGCTCTCAGCGGTAAGGATCAAACGCTACGATTTTTTGGTGTTGCCGGTGAACAATTGAAGCAGACTAAGTTTGAGGCGCTTTTGGACGTATCCCAACTTGCCGGCATGGGATTCGTGGAACTCGCCGGCAGTCTGCGCAACATTTGGCGGGCCTATCGTACTTTGCGCCAGGCCATGCGCGAGCGAAGACCCGACCTACTGGTGTTGATTGATTTTCCGGAATTTAATTTGCGCTTGGCAAGACTCGCAAAGCAACTAAAGATACCCGTTCTTTACTATATCAGCCCACAGATTTGGGCGTGGCGACGAGGTCGGGTTCGTCAGATCGCCAGATATGTCGATCATATGGCCGTCGTGTTTCCGTTTGAAGTGCCGTTTTACGAACGGCGGAAAGTCAAAGTTAGCTTTGTGGGTCACCCCTTGCTCGATATCGTTCGTACCCGAGAGCCCCGTGAGGCGGTGTTAGCCCAACTCGCTTTGGATGCGGGGAAGCGAACCATCGCAATTTTGCCGGGGAGCCGGCGGGGCGAAGTCTTGTATCATCTGCCGGTGTTGCTGGACGCGGCACTGCGACTCAGTAAGGACTCGGAGGTTCAGTTTTTCGTGATTCGCGCCAGCACGGTGGGTCGTCATGAAGTGGAATCCCTGTTGGAGCGGGTTCCCTTAAGGATTCCGATCGTTGAAGCCAAACGCTACGACGCCTTGAATGCCTGTGATTTGGCATGGACGGCATCAGGGACCGTCACATTAGAGACGGCGTTGCTTTTGAAGCCCATGATTGTTGTCTACCGTTTGTCCTGGCTTACGTATGCGCTCGCGAGAATGCTGGTCCAGGTTAGACAGGTTGGGATGGTGAATATTATGGCGGGTAAACGGGTGGTTCCCGAACTCATCCAGGCTGATTTTACGGCGGCGGGAGTTGTGCGAGAGACGCGCACCTTATTGGAGAACCGGGATTTGCGGGAAAAAATCGTCAGAAAACTGGTGACGCTGCGAGAAAAATTAGGCACGCCTGGGGCGGCCGATCGGGTTGCTAATATCGCCATGTCCATGATGGGTAAAGGGTCCAGCGTCGCGATCGAGGAGACTTCTTGAAGAACTACTTGCGATTGCTCCAATATCTTAAGCCCTATGTCTGGCCGTATTTCGTATTGGCTATGGTCTGTATG
>JAHKKJ010000254.1 GCA_020027655.1 Deltaproteobacteria bacterium
GCATTCGGATCGGCGGTTTTGTCCCAAGCGATGGGCTTGCCGCCGACGATCGAGAGCGTATTGGCCGAGGTGTTATTCGGCATCCAGAGCGCGATGACGCCCGCGTTCAGCATCTTGGCCGACCACGCCGGCTCGATCTTCGAAAGAAATCCCTGGGCGACCGAGCTGCCGGGCCAGACATGCACCGGCGTCAAACCTTTCTCCTCGCACCAGGATTCCAGCGCGCTACGCACGCCGCCGACGGTCCCCGCCGGATCCTTCCGGCCCACGATCGTCTTGTAGAGTATCCCCTGCATGCCGCTCTTCGAGGCGAGTTTGGCGACGCCGAGCGCGTCCTGCTGCCCCTCGTGCGCATGGCAGTGAATGTCGATCGCGTCCTCGACTCCGACCACGCGATCAAGCGCGGGATCGACGGCCTGCTTGAAACCGCGGCGAGCCGGATAAGATGTGACCGAGCGAACTGCACTCGGCGTGGAGTAGTTGTGTTTTGTGTCGTCCATCGTCAATCCTCCTGATTATCGAGTTGGTTGGACAATAGCGTGTCCTTGCGCGCCGGGCAAACCGATTTACTAAGGTTGACCTTTTGCCGATAACGGACGCCAAACGATAGGAGTCCGCGGGGTCTGAAATTCGACCCCATCATCGAATTTAAATCCGGCAGCGGCCTACTCCTCCATACGGCCTGTGTGAGCCTTCGGCAGAAGATCAGGCCAGGGCTTAGTCGAACGGCGACCGTATAGTATCGGGGGAGCTGAACAGTTTTAAACTCTCAACTTGTCCGTCACATCGATAAGGACGCCATCGGGATCGGCGAGATGAAACATTCCGTGGGGACATGTGTAAAAAAGTCGTTGTCGCGCTTCTCCCTCATCAGCTTTGCGTGCTCGCCTTGGCGCCAGAGACGGATCGCGCTCGACCAAGGCGGCGAGATCCCTTTGAAATGCCGCAACGCTCTCCACTTGAAATCCCAGGTGGTCCAACGCCGGTCTCTCGATCCCTGATCCCAGGTAATCCGTGATGTCCCAGGGCATGATGGTAAACGTCAATCTTCCATCGGTCAGATAATAGTTGGGATCGTCGGCAGGCTTTTCCAAAGCGACCAGCTCGAAAACCTCTGTGTAGAACTCGGCCAGCATCTCCGGATTCACCGCTCTAAGCGCCAGGTGGCTGAGGTGGCGTTCCTGCTGCCATTCGCCTTCCTCGTAAACGCCCCGCCTTTTTCCAACCCCTTTCGACAGGTCGAAAACATTGCCCGCAGGATCATGCGTACTGATGCCCGCGAAGGATCTGCCGCCGGGCCGGTGAAGAACTTTGATCTTCGGATATTTCTCTCTGAGGCGCGTGAACACAGTCTCAACATCCTCGACCTCGAACCCAAAGTGGTCCAGACCGCTCTGCCGCCCGGGAGCCCTCGAATTGATATTCAACCCAACGTACCCGTCTCCGACTACCGCAGCTCCTCGCGGCTCGTTCGGCGACCGTGCCGACGATCTCATGCCAAAAAGTGTTTCGTAAAATCTGCCCAATAAAGTGAATTGATCGCTCACAATCGCCATATGCTTCAGCTTCGCAAACATCGTTCGCTCCTCCTATCGCTCAAATGTTGCTTTTGATCTAACGCGCCGGCAGCGGGCCGTGCCCTGCCAGTGCTTTGTAAAGATCTAAGATCTCAGTCTCCCTCGGCGTACCTCTGACCATTTTTTGCTGCTCTTCAGGAAATAGCGGTGTAGCGTCAACGCGAAAAGACGTCTTGAACCGTTGGAAAAATTCAGGGTCCTTGAGCGCCGCGCGCATCGCCTCGCGCAGGATTTCAACCCGCTCCGGCGCTGTTCCAGGAGGAAGCACGTAGGAGTCGCCGACGGCTCTGAAGACCTGAAACAACGCAAGCAGCTTTTGTTCCTTGTCGGTTTTGGCAAACTCATTGACGTGAGGTAACGACCTGAAGCGCGGATGAGGATGCTTGTATGGGTTGGGAGTGTTGAAGACGATATGAAAATGCGCGAACTCCTTTTTGATCTCTTCGTCATCAGGGTCCTCCACCTGTGCGTCGATCTCACCCTGACGGAACGCCACTTCCATCTCCGGCGCGGAATAACCGGTAACGAATTGCGGTTCCTTTAGGCCGAGAAGCCACGCGACAAGCCGTCCGCGCACATAGACAGGATGTCCCACCGACTGCGCGCCAATTCTCAACCGGGCGGCAGCCTGCACCTTCTCTAGGTTCGTCAAACCAAGTTCCTTCCTAGTGTAAAAAACACTGGCCCAACGACTTATTGGTGATCCCATGTAGATGAATTGGTCGATGTCAAAACTTACGCCTGGGTCGCGCATGACAGCGCTCTGGACGTGCCCCGGGCCTATTCTTCCTACAGTGAGACCATCTAGCCGCGCCATCCTAAACATATAGTTCGCGGCTTTTATCCCTCCCCCACCCGGCATGTATTGCATCATGATCGTGGGATTGCCGGGAATATGTTTAGCGAGCGCTGCGGTAACGGCTCTGGTTCTTAAATCTCCAGATCCACCCGCTTCAGTGCTCTGGACAATCGTGAGCGTCTTTCCTTGATAGAAAGGAGTCTCCGCAAACGACCTTGCCAGTCCTGAAAACTGGCCGAGTAGAATCGCTGCTAAGAGAGCAAGCAGTTTCTGGTTCACGAGACTCTCCCGACAGGGTCGATTGACTCTTTTATTATCAGGTAACGGTGATAACTCGCAACGAGCCTATTCAATAGGACAACGAAGAGTCAAGCGAAAAGCCGCCAAGCTCTTTCGAAATTGGGGCTTTTTGTTTTTAATCCAGCAACTGTTCGATTAGTAGCTCTTCAAGAATTCAAATTTAGAGATTGCGATCTGCGAATCCAGGACATTGACGGCGACGACAGAGCCAATCTCATATGGATTCAGGATTACGTTACGCAGGTGGGGTCAGGGCAGTTTCGCGGATCGTAAAAGCGAGCGATTAACCCGCGCAGACGCAGGAGTCATACTGTTCCCCAAAATTTGGGAGCGCGAAGTCCTGTCGCTCGCTGAGAGTGGTCGCATGAAGAAATGGACGAGATCGTCCCCCGTGGTAGCAAGTTACGAGAATTTGCGAGTTAGGCTACCGACTGGATTACCACCATGATTTGCATTATCTGAAGAAAAACATGGCGCGGAAAATCATCTTCCGACTAGTCCTATGTATTTTGACGATCTGCGGGTCAACCACTCAAGGAGAATCACGGCAGGATGCCATTGCGTTCCAAATCGCTCAGGACAAAGGTTATTACCGTCAGGGAAGGTTTTAGAGGCACAGCTGCTCGTAATGCAGGCGACGGTGGCCAACCAAGCTCTTCTGGGAGGCAACGCGTGGACGTTGCTTCAGCTGCCGGATCCTCTCTATTGGCGATCATCGCTGGTGCGCCGCTCCGCATTATCTTTACTACGTTTGATCGCCCATTTTATTTCTTGTTGTCTAGAGAGGATGTTCGCGAGATCAAAGAGCTGAAGGGAAAAAAAATAGCTTTTGGCGGAGGCATCGGGAGCGGTTTCGATACGAATCTAAGGGTGATCTTGGTACGATGAGCGAGGAGGCCCAGAAACCCACGTTAAATCAGTTTCTCGGGCGCTTGGGAAAGAAAGAATCTCCAGCTCTAGGAAGCGTGTTTGACTTTTCCATCGTCCGAAAAATTCATGCAGAGCTTAAGGCCCAAGGGTGGAGGCCTGAATTGGACTAGTCCGCTCGTCAGCGCGAGCCTATGAGCGGCGCAGAGAATCGGGGACCCCTTACCGCGGCAAGAGCGGTCGAGTGAATGAGGCGCGGAAAGCGGTGATCTATCTGGTCAACCGGTGTTCCGGCATATTTCCGGAAAGTTAATAGATAGAGGCCCGACCCTGCTGACCTACCTCTTGAAGTAGTCTGCGTTGATTTGAATATAGTGTTTCCACTTTTCCGGGATTTTATCCGCGGGAAAAATGGCTTCCACTGGGCACACTGGAACGCAACCGTCACAGTCGATGCATTCGTCGGGATCGATGTAGAGCATCTCGTCCTTGTCGGCGCCGTGAATACAGTCCATCGGGCAAACGTCGATGCACGCTTTGTCTTTCACGCCAATGCACGGCTCGGCGATCACAAATGCCATGGTTTGGTTTCTCCTATTAGGTAACTCGCCGGTTTACCAGACGTATCGTTTGATCGTCAGGCCGTGCCTCCCTGAGAAACATTGGTCGTGTGGAGCCGCTTATCCTGCAGGTTGGTATGTTTGGCAGTGCAACCGGGAATATTGCAGGTCATAGTTTTCGGTGCATTGTCGTAACCCAACCACTTCATGCGTTTCCAGGGCCTTTTTCCCCAGATAAGATCATCGATCCAAAGCAGCGGTTTGACAATCAGCACGCGTAGGGAGGGCGGAGTTTTCTTTACCGACCACATGGCCACATCGTGCCACCAGGTATCGGGTTTGTTGTAGCAGCACGATGAAACGCAAACGACACAGTTGGTCCACTCCCCGCGGCCTGCCAGCTTGTATTTGTAGCAGGTCTCTATGTTGACAAGGTATTTCTCCACGCCGTTTAAGATTCCTTTTTCGCCAAAGGGGATGCTGTGCGAGGGACAAGTGCGCGCGCACTTTTTGCAATATTTGCAAAACTCTTCGACGCCGATATCCACCGGCTCATCGACCGCTAAGGGAAGGTCGGTCGTCACGACCGTCAAATGCAGTCGTGAACCGTATTTTTCATGAATGAGCATGCCGTGGCGTCCCAACTCTCCCAGACCGGCATTGATCGCCAACGGTATGGGGTTAACCAATGAGCGTCCATGGTGGTGCGCAGTTGCGGGATAACCCATCTCGCGGATGTAGGAGGCAAGCATGAAGGTAGGCACAATGGCATGGTTGTTACCGAACTGGTACTCCGTGTCAGAGATCTTACTGTTATTGCTCATGTAGCGATAATAGTCGCTCGCGAAACCCAGGCAGATAGCATAACGATGAGGCAGGTTGACGGGATCGCCGGGCTTTTCCCCCATCGCAGCGTTGCCTCGAGCCCGGTGGGAATAGACATAAAGCTGGTCGAGACGAGTGATTCCCACCACATCGGCGCCGAGGTACTTAGCGACCCCTTTGATTTGCTCCGCCATCTCGGCCGGATCGTCCACGGGGATCTGGTTAGGATTGACCTTTCCTTCGGGCGCGTCTCTCATGATTTTTTGCAAGGTATTGTTCGGATCTCCTTCGCCGCCGCCGCCGAAGAGTCGTCTGAAAGGATCGCCGCCGACTCGATTTTTTCGCCAGTCACGGAGCCGCGCGCCGAATTCACCGCGGTCAACTTTGGGATGAGGGGTCTCACGCTCGTCGATCTGACGTTGGGGGCCGACGATCCGGAAACTTCTCGGGGTCTTCACTTTGTTGGTTGTCAGCATAATTGGCCTCCTTCCGCTGAGCGCAGGGGCTAAATACGGGGCGATCTGCAGCGACGATACGCCGGTTGAAAGCCCTCCGTCAAGACCTATTGGGCGGCCTCGCTGGGTCGTGAACATATCAGGATGTTCGATTTCATTTAAGGACCCACCCGATTTCAACGAAGGGGACCAAACCAATTATCCGGCACAAACCGAAGCAGGGCCGCTAGCCGCGCGCGAGCACTTCCTGGACTTCGTCCGCCGGCACCGCGATATTCACGCCGGCGCGCTCCTCCTGGAGCAGCATGAAGATGCGTGAATCGCGCTCGGCCCAGCCGCGGTTGAGCGCTTCCGTTAGCTCCTCATGCAGGAGCGCGGCGATCCGCAGCGGGACATTCAACTCGCGGCCGAGCTCGGTCGCCAAGGTTATGTCTTTGTGGGCGAGCTTTAGAGAGAACGCGGGTGGATCGAATAGCTTGGGCAAAAACTGCTCGGCGAGCCGATCGAAGGTTCTCCTGCGGCCGAACGCCCCCTGGCGCACCGCCTGCCACA
>JAHKKJ010000865.1 GCA_020027655.1 Deltaproteobacteria bacterium
ATCGTCGTCGCCGACTCGCATCCCTGACAGGTGCGGTGGCCGGAAGTGTAAAGCTCTTCCAGCGGGATTTTGTGAACGCCTTTGATCTTTTCGTAATCGATTGTAGGTGCGGTTGACATAATCGTTCCCTCCTATTTTACTCTCTTAGACCGATCCAGGTTATGAATCCATCCATGGAGTCCTTCGTGGCCGCCTGTTGAGTTGTTTCGTACATCCTTTGCGCGTCGGCGATCGAGAGATCGCGCCCGCCCAGGCCACCCATGAAATTGACGATCGCCGGACGGTTTTTAGCCGGATAGAGGCACGAGCGGACCTCGTGCATCAGGATGCCGCAATCGTCAGGCGAGCCGTGCGCGAAATCCCTATCGACCACGCCGACCGCTTTGAAGCGGCTCAAGCAGTCGCGCAGCTCGACCGTTGGGAACGGGCGGAACCAGCGCAGGTTCACGTAGCCGACTTTCTGTCCTTTCTCGCGCATGCGGCGCACCGCCGTGCGCGCCGGAGCCGCCACCGTGCCGAGGCCGATCAGGACTACGTCCGCATCCTCGGTCATGAACTCTTCGAAATAGTAGGGGGCGGAGTAACGCTCGCCGAAGACGTTGTTGAATTCTTTATAAGCCTCCTTGATCACGCCTCGCGCCCGCTTCGCGGCTTCCCAGTTTAGCCTTCTGATCTCTATCACCCAGTCCTCGTTGGCCTGCGGCGCGACCGAGATCGGGTTGTCGGGATGGAGCCGGCGCTCGGCGAGATCGTACTGCGGGAGAAATCTCTTCGCCGCCTCCGGCGATGGGATCTTCACCATGTGCTGCGAGTGGGTGAGAAAGGCGCCGTCCATCGCCAATCCCATCGGCATCCTGACTTTTTTGTCCTCCGCGATGCGGTAGCCGATCAGCACGTGCTCGAGCGCCTCCTGCGGCGTCGTGACCCAGCAGAGAAGCCAGCCCATGTCGCGGACCGCCATCGCATCGTTGTGCTCGACGCCGAAGGCGCCCGGATCATCCAGAGCGCGGTTGCCCACCACGAAAAGAGGCGGCAGACGGTCGGTCGCGGTAACGACCAGCGCTTCCATACCGTACATCCAACCCGTGCCGCTCGATCCGCCGAAGGCGCGCGCGTTTACCGAGCTGGCGTGCTTGACGATCTCGAACTGCGAGTGCTCGCTGTCCGCGATGATGTACTCGGCGTCGAATTGACCATCGGCGATCAGCTTCGAGAGCGCGTCCATCACCTCGGTATAGGGACGGATTGGATAAGCGGCGATCACGTCCACGTCGGCCAGGCGCACGCCGTGCGCGACAGCCTGGCAGCCGTTTAAAAGGTCTTCCCGCTCGTAGACACCTGATTGATCTGATTTCGTTTGTGCGACTGCGACACTCATACTTCAACCTCCTCCGTTTTTCTAACGGGTACGATCTTTCCCTCGGGCATCACTACTCCCTGAGTAACGGTGATGCCCTTGCCGGTTACGAAGGGATAGGAAACCCGGTCTTTGCCTTTTTTCTCTTCGACCCAAGTGATGTACTCTTGGGAATCTTTCTTCCAATGCTCCCACGGGCTGTGGTCGTCCTCGAATTGCAGCTCGTCAACCATCACGATGCACTCTTTGACTGGACACACTTCGGCGCATTTGCCGCAGCCGACGCAGTACTGGTACTCGATGTCGTAGAAGCCGTCTGTCGTCGGATCGAAGCATTCGTCGGGACACTCGACCCAGCAGAGGGTGCACTTGGTGCAGAGATCGAACCTGACCGCGGGTCTCTGCGTCTTGGTGGTGCCGCGCTTGAACATGGCATTTCTCGATTGTCCCTTAGGACCCATCTCGAACCCGCGCTTCACCGCCGGAACCACGGTGCCTTCTTGCATCTCAAACCACTTGGGCAGCACGGGTCTCTCATGCGTCCACACGATTCCATCGTTCGGCGTCACCGTCTTCACCCGTGGAGGTTTGGCCTCCTGTCTCAGCGACTCGTAGGCCGCCCGCGCCGCTTCGGCGCGGTGCTTCTGCTTGGTCTTGTCCATCAGGTAGGCTTCCACCGCCTCGATGCTGATCACTGCCGGATCGATAGCGGCGATGCCGCCCAGGATCCGCTCGTGGGTCAAGTCATCTTTGTTGACCCAGAGACCCGCGAGACTGGCGTCCCCATCCAGGATCGCAATGCGGTAGTTGTACGGCTTCTTGCCGATGAACTTTAGCAGCTCTTCGGGTTTTTTGTTGGAAACCACCAGGAGACAGCCGTCTTTGACCACCCTCTCGTTGATCGGGCGCACGCCGTGCCATCCCCAGGGCTCGACGCCCTTGCACATCGTGTCGTCCAGCACGACCGAGATGTTCGCCTCGTCGATCTCGAGCTTGGCGCCGCATTCGGCTTCCAGCTCTTCCTCGGGCAGATCCGGAGAAACAAAAGCGAAATATTTACAGGGAATCCCGTTTCTTTCCGGCGAATCGGGCTGGCGATCATGACGATATCGCTGCCGATCTTTTTACCCAGGTTCTTCTGAAAGATACCTCGATAGTTGACCTCTACGCGCTTGATCATATTTTTCCTCCCCTAGACTTCAGGTTTATTCAATGGCAAATCGACCGAGGCGTCGATCTGCCTCCTCGTGTTGTGGCCGGTTGCCGACTTTTCTTTCTTTAACAACAAAACATTCTGCTCAACTTGCTCGATATGGTAACGCATGGCCTCTCGCGCCCTCGCCTCATCGTGTTTTTCGATGGCGGCCACGATGGCAAGGTGGGAATCGATGGACGCCTGACGCCGACCTGCGGTTTGGAGCGACTCCTCCCGGCTGTGGCTCAGGACCTCTAGCAGTCCCGAAACGAGTTTTTCGATGGCGTGGTTCTGCGTGGCCTGGCCGATGGCAAAGTGAAGTTCCGAATCCGCGTCAACTCCTGTATCACCGCGCTGCACCTGTTCTCGCTGCTTGTCAAGGAGTTGCTTCATTCGCTGAATATCTCTCGAAGTTGCTCTTTCTGCCGCCAAAGTGGCGATCTGCGGCTCGATAAGTTTGCGGAGTTCGAAGATATCCGCTAACGCATCTTTTTCTTCGATCAACAGTTGGGCAAGCGGCGCGACTAAAGATTCGATAGGAAGATCGGCGATAAAATTGCCCATCCCCGTCCGGCTGATGATTAGACCTTGGGTCTCAAGGGCGCGTAGCGCTTCGCGCACCGAGGTTCTGCTGACCTTGAAAGTCTCCGCAAGCTCTCGCTCGGAGGGCAACTGATCACCGGCCTTAAATCTCCCCTCCCTGATGAGCTCATGAATCTGGGTCACCACTTCCTCGTGAATGCGAGTCTTCTTAATAGCTCGGAGCATTTGGGTCTAGCTGTCTGATGGTCTGACCAGTATCGCTTTTGTCCCTGTTTGTCAAGTCCCATTTCGGTGGACTTCAACCACCACAGCGCTGTTATTGTTTACACGATTTCCTGAAGCGGATACCGCAGGATCGTTAGCCGATGACTTTGTAATCGCCGGCGAGATAACTCCGGCACAGATTGACATAGGTCGAAGAGCCCATCTTAATCCAGTTCAAAGCTTCGCCGCCGAGTTCTTTTTTGACCTTGGCGGGGCTGCCCGCGGCCAGAACACGCGGGGGAATCTTGGTATGGGGAACGACGACACTGCCGGCGGCGATAAGCGATTCTTCACCAATCTCCACATCCTCTAAGAGAGTAACATTCATTCCGATGATGGCCGCTCGTTTGATGAGTGGACCTTCCATGATGGCACCGTGACCGATGGTGCAATCTTCTTCTATGATTGTTGGCGCTTCGCCCGAATGAATCACGCAATTGTCTTGCACGCTTGTACGGGCACCCACCACGATCGGATTGGCATTTTGGTCCGATCTTAAAACGGCTCCCCACCAGATACTTGCTTCGTCGCCGACAGTGACGTCACCGATCAAAACCGCGGTGGG
>JAHKKJ010000866.1 GCA_020027655.1 Deltaproteobacteria bacterium
CCAGCCCTCTCCCGCAAGGGGAGAGGTTGCAGTCCACTAGAACTTGTACTGCCCGGAAAAATTACCCAGGTATTTATCTAATGAAGTACTCTTAATAAATCCATAGTTCCTGGAACCCAAAAAAGAAGCACGAAATTTTCCTGTCTCTGATCCACCGCTTAATGCCACGCTATATTCCTGCGACAGGGTGTTTTGTGTAATTTCGTCCAGGGCATCAACTGAAGAAGATGAATCAAAATATTTTGGCGAGCGCGTAAAACGCGCGGGACAACGGATCTAGTAACACAGTTGGTTATCAGATGGACGGATTTTCTTTCAAAGCAATGACTAGAAGTCGAGCGTGGTGTTGCCTCGTTCTATGGCTCGCCATCGCATCCTCCGCCAGCGCGGCGGACACCATTCGAGTATCTTATGCAACGCTTAGCGCCGCATACATGGATCATATTTCGGCGATGGACAAAGGCTATTTCCGGGAAGAGGGGCTAAGTATCGAGGTGATTCGCGCCCCCGGGGGGGTGGCGACACCGGGTTTATTGTCCGGTCAGTTTCAATTCAGCAGCTCGGCAAGCTCGGCGGTGAGCGCGGCGGTGCGCGGTGGCCCGGTAAAAATTGCCTATACCAATCTCTCGCGTCCGAGCTACACTCTGGTTTCGATTAAACCGGACATCACTTCGGCGAAAGAGCTGGTCGGAAAAAAAATTGCCGTCAATAGCTTCGGCGATACCGGCCATCTATCGACGATTCTCTATCTCAAGAAAATGGGCGTCAATCCGTCGTCCGTGCTTTTCATTGCGGTTGGAAGAAATGAAGTCCGTTTTCCGGCTCTTCGTACGGGCGCCATCGACGCCGCCCCGCTGGTGCCACGCGATATGGTGGTCCTAAAAGATCAAAAACACATTGTCCTTGCCGATTTAGGCAAGGAGATCCAACTGGTGTGGAATGGCGTTGCCGTATCCAGCAAGCTTTTGGCCGATAATCCGCAACTTGTCGAACGATTTCTGCGCGGGCTGGCGAAGGGCCGGGAGTTCGCCCGGCGCTACCGGGATGAAACTATTTCGCTGATCAGCAAACGTGATCCTTCTCCCATCGACGCGATTAAAGTCGATTACGACGTGACTAAAGCGAGCATGACCGAAGACGGCTCATTGCCTGACGATATTCTTAGAGATGAAGTCGCGACCCGTGCCGAGCTGACCAAAGTTGCCAATCCGCCTAGCATATCGAGCGTGTTTGATTACAGTATCACGAGAAAAAATTACGCCCAGCTAAAAGCAACCGGCTGGATGCCGGCTCGATGAGACCATGAAACTTCAAGGGAAAATCGCTATCGTTACGGGCTGCAACGGCGAATTTGGCTCCGCCATCGTCCCCGGATTTGCCGCTGAGGGTTGTGACATCGCTTGTGTGGATTTCAAACAGGGCGATGCCGACGCCGCAGCGGACAAAGTGCGGCAACGGGGCCGGCGTGCGTTGGCGCTTGCCATTGACCTGCGCCAGCGCGCCGAAGTCGATGCGATGGTCGGGCAAGTTGTCGATGCTTTTGGCCGCATCGACATCCTCGTCAACACCACCATGGCTTCCCACAACCAAGAGTTTTTGAATTTTAAGGAAGAAGACTTTGACGATTCGTTAAGCCGAGGCGTAAAGAGTTACTTTCTTACCTGCCAAGCGGCCGCCCGGCAGATGGTGAAACAGCGCTACGGCAAAATCATCAATCTCAGTTCCATCGTCGGCGTACTGGGCCCGGGCCAGGCGGCGTCATGGACAGCGGATCGCGGCGCGGTCAACGGCCTCACCCGCGCCGCGGCGCACGCGCTGGGATTTTACGGCATCAATGTGAATGCGGTAGCGCGGGGCAACACGGCGCGCAAGCCTTACAGTCCCGGGGTTCTCGAGCGCGTCCGCAGGCTGCCCTTGGGCCGAACCGAAACACCAGAAGACATGGTTGAGCCGTGCGTCTTCCTTGCTTCCGATGGCGCCAGTTACATAACCGGAACGATCCTCTACGTCGATGGCGGTTACACCGTTGCCGGCGTTACCGATGACCGTTATCGCCCGGAGTGGGCCCGCGCGGGCACGGCAAATAGTAAATAGCATTTTGCACTGTTGTCTAAATTGCAATTGGTTAGCTTCGCACCTAGTTCCTTCTCCCCTTGCGGGAGAAGGACAGGATGAGGGGTGATTATTTTTCACCCTCACCTCTGTCCTCTCCCGTCAAGTCCCGTCAAGGGAGAGGATGTAAATCTACCAGAGTAACTCGTATATTGAACGGCTAGATTATAATAATGCCTAAAATAGTGAGATAATGTTAACTGAACTTCTATCCTACAGATTCCTCCGCCAACGCGCTCTCGGCAAACAGCTCTTTGATTTCAAGCTTGCGGTCCGTCACGCCGACCAACTCCGCATAGCGCACCAGAGTTTCCAACGCAACCCGGTTATCTTGCGCCGTACCAGGCCAGAAAAGATCGCCGCGTATCGCTCACATGTTTTATGCCAATCTCCTTGGCTTTGGTAAAGGCTTCGACGAGACTTCGCGCCACCCACGGATGGCGTTCCAGTATAGAATTCTTGACAACGACGACGTGGCGAATCGGAAAGATCTTGGTGCACAGATAATATGCTTTTTCCACCTCGCGAAAATTAGGCCACAAGCGCTGCACTCCGAGCGTATGATGGACGAGCTTGGGATTTATTTCCGGCAGCATACAGGCGTCGATTTCACCGCGCGTCAATCCATCTTCTACTTTTTGTCCCTTCGGTAGGCGCTCAATTTTCATCCAATCCGGCGGTTGCCAGCCTGGAACTTGTTCCTGCTGATTGGTCCGAATTTTGAGCGATCGCGCCGCCACGCCGTATTCATCTTGGAGCACGCCACGCATCCAGAGTGATACCGGATTGAAGTGGGCCCGCATGCCGATAATCTTGCCGGCAAGATCCTCGGGCCTGTGAATACCGCTGGCGCTGTTGAGGAGCACGTTGCCGTGGCAAAACTTACGGTGTGGAAACACCGGGATCGCAGTGAACGGCGCGCCGCGACCCATCCAACCGAGAAAGACGCCCATCTGGAGCTCGCAAGTGTCGAATTCCAGATCGCGAGAAAACCGCCGGTGGCGCTCTTCCGACGGTAACGAGACGACGTTTAAATCGATCCCTTCGGCTTGCACTCTGCCGTCAACCAAGAAACGTGTTCGGTCGTATTCGTTGCAGGATAAAGTGAGACGCAGTCGTTCCATGGCATCAGGCCAGGCGTGGCTTGATCTCGTTGAGCAATAGACTCGCTTGGCCGCGTACATCGTCCGACGCGATCCGCGCGATAATCGCGGTCAGCCCCGCTTCTACGTATCCTTTCAGTAGGGACACAGATTCTTGCGGCGTGCCGAATATGGCGAAGTGGTGCCTGAGCCTTTCTTTGGGTTGCTCGAAGAAACGTTCCATCCACTGCCAACCTTCATCTCTCGCTCGGTCGCCATTGGTTTGAATATTGAAAGCCGCAAATAACGCGGTCGCCCGACATTTCTCGACGCGGCCGTGCTGCTCGGCATACTCATCGATCTTGTGCCGTGCCGCGGCAAATCTCTCCAAGGTCGGCGCCAAGGTGACCCAACCGTCGCCGAGGCGCCCTACCCGCTTGAAACCGTTTTCGTTTCGGTCCGCGGCGATCCAAATCGGTATCCCCGGCTTTTGCGCCGGGTGAGGCAGAATTCCGATATCGCTCAATTTGTAGTAACGCCCGTCGTAGTTGATGGTTGTCTCGCTCCAAAGCCGGCGCATAATTTCAATGGACTCACTCAAACGTCCCGCTTTTTCCTGGGGCGGGACTCCGCAAGCAGCGAATTGGCGTTGGATGTAATCCCTGACGGGGCCCACGCTGACGCCAAGAATAATCCGGCCTTTCGCGATCACGTCCAGAGTCGCAAGCGCATGAGCTAACAAGACCGGATTTCTTAACGCCGGGAGCATGGGAACCGCACCGATCCTAATCTTGTCGGTGCGCGCCGCCAGGGCGGCCATCGTGGTCAGACAATCGCCCCGGGCTTTGTCCAAAACCGTAACGCTGTCACCTAACCAGATATGATCGAAGCCCAGCTCTTCCGCTTGAGCCGCATCCGACCAGAGGTGCTCGAAACTTTTTGCCGCGTCCTCCTGCCGGATGATTTGACGCGTATGCAACAGTAGTCCAATGTCCATCCTTAATTACTCGACTTTGAATTTCAGTAGTGCGCCTCGCTTTCAGCGCGCGGCCCCATTCGTTATCCTGTTTGCATAACCTGTCGGGGCGGCAAAGCGCAAGCGCCGCGCCTCGAACACATCTTGTCTGCCTTCTTTACCTGATATATACACGCCAATTGAGGAGTCATCCGCATGTCCATTGAAAACAGTGTTGTCAGTTTGGAGCGCATCCACCAATTCCTTATCCTGCAAAGGGTAAACCAAGTCGCCCGGCGCAGCACGCAATGTTTCAAGGGGCCGCATATCGACTTACGCTCCAGCGAAGAATGTTATCCAGAGATATTAAAAAGATTTAATCGCAAAGAAACCTA
>JAHKKJ010000021.1 GCA_020027655.1 Deltaproteobacteria bacterium
AAGCTTCCAGGACGCGGTAAGAGTCGTGCGCGAACGGGGCAGACTCATGCAACAGGCCGTGCCTCCCGGTGTGGGCAGTATGGCGGTGATTTTGGGATTGGAGATGGAAGTTGTTCGATCCCTTTGCGAAGCAGTCAGCAATGGGGAGGTTGTGGCGCCGGCCAATTATAACGGGGGCGGACAAATTGTCATTGCCGGCTCTAAAGCCGGGGTTACTCGTGCTATGTCAATCGCCAAGGAGCGCGGCGCAAAAAGGGTCTTAGATCTGCCCGTAAGTGCTCCCTTTCATTGCCCGCTGATGCGTCCGGCTGCCGAAGGATTAAAAAAGGTTTTGGACGATGTGGCCATCCACCCTTTTTCGATCGGTGTGGTAACGAACGTCGAGGGGGATTTGAATTTCAACGCCAACCGCGTGAAGTCTTTATTGATAGAACAAGCCGTGCAGCCCGTACGGTGGGAAGAATCGATTCGCAGGCTTGAAAGTCTCGGTTGCGTTCGGGTTTGGGAAATCGGGCCAGGGAAGGTGCTCAAGGGCTTGATCAACCGTATCAGTCCGGCGCTGCAGGTCGATAATTTTGAGGCCCCGCAAGATCTCGGCAAACTCCCCAAAGAGCTTGCATGAGTCTAGAAGGTCAAATCGGCATAGTCACAGGCGGGAGCCGGGGCATCGGTAGGGCCATTGTACTAGCGCTGGGTCGCCTAGGGGCGCATGTGATCATCAACTATCGGGACAATCACAGGGCAGCCACTGAAACCTTGCACGAACTAGAAAACCGGGGTGGACATGGTGAAGTCGATCAGTTTGATGTTTCAAACGAAAATCAGATAGAAAAGGCTATCAAGAAAATCGTTGACCATCACCAAAAAATTGATATTCTGGTCAACAATGCCGGGGTAACCTCTGACAATCTCTTGATTCGGATGAGGTCGGAGGACTGGGACCAGGTTGTCGGAACCAACCTCAAGGGCACGGTCTTTTGCACTAAGTCCGCGTCCCGAGCCATGATCCGCCAACGGTATGGTAGGATCATCAATCTGTCATCGGTGGTAGGGCAGATGGGTAATGCCGGTCAGTCACTGTATGCCTCCACCAAAGCAGGCATTATTGGATTCACCAAAGCTATGGCAAGGGAAGTCGCCTCAAGAGGCATTACCGTAAACGCGGTTGCCCCGGGTTTCATTGAAACCGAAATGACCGGGCAATTATCCGCCAAGATGCAAGGGGAGTTTCTCCGCGCTATACCCCTTGGACGTTTTGGCACCTGCGACGAAGTCGCCGAGTTGGTGGCTTTTCTTGCCGGGGCTGGCGCGGGATACATTACAGGACAAGTGCTTGGTGTTAATGGCGGACTTTACATGTGAGGAAAACGTAGGCAGGAGGTGAGATAAAGATGGCAGCATCTGTTCAGACCAGGGTGAAGGAAATCGTCTGTGAGCAACTTGGGGTGAGTGAGGAGGAAGTAACTCCTGAAGCGTCCTTTATCGAAGACCTTGGAGCGGATTCTCTGGATATAGTGGAGTTGGTGATGGCGCTGGAGGAGGAGTACGAAATGGAGATATCCGACGAGGACGCTGAAAAAATCAAAACTGTCCAGGATGTAATCACCTACATTGAGAGCCACCGTTAATTTCTCCAAGTTGGAGCAAGGAACTAAAATGGCGCGGTGACGGCTCAAAGTTAATCACCGGCATTCTAACTGGAGATCGCGGGGGTCGTGATGTCGAGTACTCCTGCGATTTTTCTGTTTACAAATCACTCGAGTAAGATCAAGGCGACTCTAATCGAGCGCGTCCCAATTATGATCGCGATTGGTAGTGACCATGGCGGAGTAGAACTCAAGGACTACTTGGTCGGCTTCCTTTCTTCTAGAGGCGTCGAGGTGAGGGATTTTGGCACTCAAGGGCGTGAATCCGTCGACTATCCAGATTTTGGCCGCGAGGTCTCTCTGTGCGTTGCCCAGGGCGAGGCCGAGCGGGGAATCCTAATCTGTACGAGCGGCATCGGGATGTCCATTGCTGCTAATAAGTTTCCCGGGGTTCGTGCCGCGTTGGTGGTGGATCTCGACAGCGCGAGAACGAGCCGGGAGCACAATGATGCCAATATCCTCGTTCTAAGCGGGGCGAAGACGAAAAAACCAGTAGCACAAGAGATTGTAGAAACGTGGCTCGAAACTCCTTTCGCCGGTGGAAGGCATCAACGGCGTGTCGAAAAGATCACCCAGATTGAGCAGGATCTCGGTATCCGAATCAATAACGTTCAGAGCAAGAAATAACTACGCGAAGGAAAATTTACATGTCCTTTCTGGAACAAATCGATCCCGAAGTTTTTTCGGCGATTCAAAAGGAAACCGATAGGCTTGAGCAAAACCTCGAGCTGATTGCCTCGGAGAACGTCGTCAGTGAAGCTGTGTTGGAAGCTCAAGGCTGCGTCATGACGAACAAATATGCCGAAGGGTATCCGGGAAAACGGTATTACGGCGGCTGTCAGTTCGTCGACGAAGTCGAATCGTTGGCGATTGCGCGGGCCAAGGAACTATTCGGCGCCCACCACGCTAATGTTCAACCCCATTCCGGAACACAGGCGAACATGACCGTCTATCTCGCTGTGCTCAAACCTGGGGATAGCTATCTAGGTATGAACCTGGCCCATGGCGGTCATCTATCCATGGGTAGTCCGGTGAATTTTTCCGGGATGCTTTATCGTGTCATCCCGTACGGCGTGTCCGAGCAGACTGAGACTATCGACTACGACGAACTCGAGCGGCTGGCAAAGGAGCACAGGCCGAAGTTGATTGTGGCCGGCGCCAGCGCCTATCCGCGCATCATCGACTACGCAAGGTTTCGTAAAATCGCGGACGCTATCGGCGCTATGCTTATGGTGGACATGGCTCATATTGCGGGTTTAGTTGCCGCAGGCTTGCATCCGAGTCCAGTGCCCCACGCTGACTTCGTCACGACAACGACGCACAAGACGCTGAGAGGTCCTCGTGGCGGCATGGTCCTGTGTCGCGCAGAGCATGCCAAGACCATCGACAGCAAGGTCTTTCCGGGCCTGCAGGGCGGACCGCTGATGCACGTTATCGCCGCGAAAGCCGTGGCTTTAAAGGAAGCGTTGAGCCCTGACTTCAAAAGCTATCAACAGCAGATCGTCAAAAATGCGCAGGCGCTGGCGCAGGCTCTGATGTCCCAAGGGTTCCGCTTGACCTCCGGCGGGACGGACAATCACTTGATGCTGGTTGATCTGCGCAAATCGGAATTGACCGGAAAGGTCGCCCAAGAGGCGCTCGATAAGGCGCGTATCACGGTCAATAAAAATGCGGTCCCATTCGACACACGCTCTCCTTTCGTAACCAGCGGCATTCGACTCGGAACCCCGGCGGTGACGACGCGGGGCATGAAAGAGAAAGAGATGGAGCAAATCGGCGATTTCATCGTCCGTGCTCTCCATCATGTCGCTGACGAACAGGCGCTTCAAACCGTTGCCGGTAAAGTCGGCGAGCTTTGTCAAAAATTTCCGGTCTATCCGCGACGACTTTCTGGGCGTTGAGCCAGCCGGGGTCAGTGGCTGGATTCCATCGAAGATTGGCATAATAACGATTGCTCACGGCTTTTCCTAATTTCTGGCCAATGATGAATCTACAGCTTAGGTGTCCTCCATGAAGTGTCCCTTCTGCCACGAGACGGATAATCGCGTTATCGATTCGCGCTTGAGCAAAGACAGCAATATGATCAGGCGCCGTCGAGAGTGCTCCGATTGTAACCGTCGGTTTACCACGTATGAGCGGGTGGAAGAAATGATGCCGCTGGTGGTTAAGAAAGACGGTCGACGAGAAAGCTACGATCGGATCAAGATTATCAACGGGCTGAAGCGAGCATGCGAGAAGCGTCCCGTGAGCATCAACACCATCGAGGCGATTGCCGACCGTATCGAACGCAATCTGCAAGAGCGGGGGGAAAAGGAGATTCCTAGTTCCGTAATCGGCGAAACCCTTATGCGGGAACTTCACGACACCGATCAGGTAGCCTATGTTCGTTTTGCCTCGGTTTACCGCTCCTTTAAAGACATCAATGAATTCATGGTTGAGTTGGAGGAACTCATCAAAGAGCGAAAAAGCATGCCGGCGACAAACTCGACTCGGCCAAGGAGGGAATAGTTAATTTGTCCGACCGGACCTGGACGGATTTAGATAAGCGTTACCTACGCATGGCTTGTCGTCTTGCCCGCAAAGCTGCGGGTAGGACGAGTCCGAATCCAATGGTCGGCGCAGTATTGGTGCGAGGCGGTAAAATCATCGCCACAGGTTTTCATAGAATCGCCGGCGCAGACCACGCGGAGATCGTTGCTCTCAAGCGCGCCGGCGCGAAAGCCAAAGGATCCACCCTCTATATCAACCTGGAACCTTGCAGCCATTACGGTCGCACCCCGCCCTGTTCACGGGCACTGATCCATGCAGGAATCAAGGAAGTGGTTGCTGGGATGAAGGACCCGAACCCGCTGGTCGGAGGTAAGGGATTTCGAAAGCTCAAACGGGCAGGGATCAATGTCCGGGTCGGGCTTTTAGAACAAGAGTGTCGGACCCTTAATGAGGCGTTTATCAAATATATCACGCGGCAGCTCCCGTTCGTTACCCTCAAGCTAGCGGCCTCATTGGACGGAAAGATTGCTACTATGACCGGCGACGCGCGCTGGATCAGCAGCGAAGATTCCCGTCGCATGGTTCACCAGCTGCGGAATGAGGCGGACGCGGTAGTTACAGGAGTGAGGACCGTGATAGCCGACGATCCACAGTTAACTTGTAGAATTCCCTATGGCCGAAACCCCTGGCGGGTGATTTTGGATTCCCGTCTTCGTATTCCTCTTTCAGCCAAGCTTTTGCGTCAACCTGATTCGAGGAGCATTATCGTCACCAGCGAACGGTCGTCCCAGCAAAAAGCCCGTGCAATCGAATCCTTGGGAGCACAGGTTTGGCGCATAAACCTGCGACAGGGAAGAATACCTTGGACGGCGATTCTGCGGAAACTCGCGGCGAAGGGGGTTCTTAACGTGATGATCGAGGGCGGGGCGACGACCTCAGCGTGGGCGTTGCGAGAGAGGGCGGTGGACAAAATCTTGTTTTTCTACGCCCCGATGATCCTAGGCGGCGACGGCCGGGTTATGATTGATGCTCTGGGAGTCAAACGGGTTAGGCAGGCCATTCCCGTCCAGAGAACGCGAGTACGACCGTCGGGGACTGATACGCTCGTTTCCGCATATCTTTGAAACGGGCGGAATCTAGGTCCCTTGCCCGGCGGTAAGGACCGATGTTTACGGGTTTAATCCAAGACGTGGGGAAAATCGCGGCGTTGCGGGTGAATAAAAGGTCGGCGGTTTTAGCCGTTGAGACCAGCCTCCCCGTGCGCTCGATGAGACTCGGTGCCAGCATCGCGGTCAATGGAGCATGTTTGACCGTAATGAAAAAAGGCAAGCATACGTTTACGGTGGACGTCTCACCCGAAACACTGAATCGCACGAGTCTCGCAATACTCGGAATCGGGAGTTTGGTCAATCTCGAACGACCATTGCAACTTCAAGACGAGTTGGGTGGCCATTTGGTTACAGGGCACGTGGATGGGATTGCAGTTGTCGAGTCCATAGAAACACAAGGTGAATTTACCTTCTTTACCTTTCGTGTCCCTGTGCAGTTGGGAGCCTTCCTGGTATCGAAGGGGTCGGTTGCTGTGGATGGTATTAGCTTGACCATAAACGAGTGTAGTCGTCGACGCTTCTCAGTGGCGATTATTCCGTTCACCTTGGAGCATACTAATTTGCGCGCCCGTAGGGTTGGTGATAAAGTCAATATTGAAACTGATCTCATCGGAAAATACGTGCAAAAGCTCGTCAAGGCGCAGAATTAGTTTCATTTTTCAGCCATTTCGCACTCCCGGTACTAGACTATGCCGCTAGCAACCATTGAGGAGGGTATTAAGGAACTCCGTGAAGGTCGGATGGTCATCCTCGTCAACGAGGAGGGGACCGACAGCGACGGTTTCTTTTGTATCCCCGCGGAAAGGGTGACAACCGAGATCATTAATCACATGCTGCACCACGGTCGAGGAATTATCTACGTGACATTAACCGATGAAAGGATTCGGGAATTGGGCATTCCTCTGGTCGCGGAGGAGAACAGCAGTTTGGCTGGACTCCTGTGCGGCGCGTCTTTTTCGGTGAGATTAGAAGGCGTGCATGGCGTGTCGGCTCAGGGTCGAGCACACACAATTAAAGCAGCCATCGCCGATCAAACCAAGCATGAAGACCTGGTGATTCCCGGGCATGTACAACCTCTGCAGGCGCGTAGCGGCGGGGTATTAGCGCGTTCGGGTCGAACCGATGCTTCGGTGGATTTGGCCCGATTAGCGGGGTTCAAACCTGCCGGCGTGATCTGCCAAATCCTAGAAGATGACGGTTCCCTTGCCTTACTGCCGTATCTGGAGCACTTGGCTGAGCGTGAAAGCGTCAAGATTGTCTCGGTTACTGGATTGATCGCCTATCGATTGCGAAACGAGAGTCTGGTTAAACGCGTTGCCGAGGAGGTCTTCCCGACTATACACGGAGGCGTGTATAAGGCTATTGTCTATCGCAACGAGGTTGATGGCTCTGAGCATATGGCTCTCGTCAAAGGGGATATCGGAGATGCGACGGGTGTGCTGGTGCGTCTGCATTCGGAGTGTCTTACGGGGGATGTTTTTGGCTCGGAACGTTGCGATTGCGGCGATCAGATCCGCCAGTCTTTAAAACTGATCGACCAGCGAGGTAAGGGAGTGTTGGTTTATATGCATCAGGAAGGCAGGGGCATCGGTCTTACCAACAAGATCAAGGCCTACGCCTTGCAGGATAAAGGATTGGATACCGTCGAAGCCAACCTTGAATTAGGCTTTAAAGAAGATCTCCGGGACTATGGCATCGGCGCCCAAATGCTGCGCGATCTCGGCGTTCAAAGTATCCGTTTGTTGACCAACAATCCGCGCAAGATCCTCGGCCTCGAAGGGTACGGACTTAAAGTGGAAGAACGGGTACCGTTGGAGATTCCGGCCCGCGACAGCAATATTCACTATCTTCGCACGAAACAGAGTAAGCTGGGGCATATTTTTTCCAACCTCGAATCCAAGCCTGCCAAGCAATAGCTGGCCTGTAGTCGCGCTGACTCATGACGAAAATCATTGAAGGCAAGCTCGATGCACGGGGGATCAAGCTCGGTATTATCGTGAGCCGGTTCAATAATTTCATAACGGAGAAGTTACTGGACGGAGCATTGGAGGGGTTGAAGAGCCATGGTGGCCAAGATGACGATATTACCGTCGTTCGCGTTCCCGGTGCATTCGAAATACCCTTGCTGGCCGAGCGGATGGCGGCCAGCGGAAAATATGATGCGCTGGTTTGCTTAGGCGCGGTGATTCGAGGAGATACGCCGCATTTCGAATATGTATCCGACGCGGTGACCCGAGGAATCGGGGAAGCCATCTCAAGGTATCGGATTCCCATTGGCTTTGGGGTTTTGACGACGAATAACGTCGAGCAAGCCATGGAACGCTCCGGTTCCAAGGATGCGAATAAGGGATACGAGGCGGCCCTGACAGCCGTTGAGATGATCAATGTTATTCGTCAACTCCCAGAGTAAGCAAGCATTCGGCATTGTCGGTTCGTCAACTTCAAGAAGGTCTTCGTCGGGAATCAAGAGTCCAACAGGGGCACGGTTTGATCATGGGAACCAGACGTAAGGGCCGGGAACTGGCCCTTCAGGCTTTATACCAGATCGAGATCACCGGCGATGCTTCGATCGCCGCCGTGGAACTCTTCCTTAGTCATTTCGAAGGCAGCGCCGAAGCCAAGGAATTTGCCCGCCGTTTGGTGTCGGGAGTAGTGAGTCAGCGGGTGGAAATCGATCGACTTATTCAACAATGCACTGAACACTGGAAGCTGTTGCGGTTGGCGAAGGTTGATCTTGTGATTCTACGCATGGCCACCTATGAGCTGGTTTTCTGCCCGGACATCCCTCTGAACGTCAGTTTGGATGAGGCCATCGAAATCGGCAAGCGCTTTGGCACGGACGACTCCCCAAACTTTATCAATGGCGTGTTGGATCAGGTGGCCCACTCAGGCTGCGCAAAATTGCAATAGCCCTGCAAATGGAAGATCGGTATCGGGCCAAGGCCATAGAAGACAAGTGGCAGCGGATTTGGGAGGAAAACAGAACCTTCCAGGTCACAGAGAATCCGGGAAAGCCCAAGTACTATGTGCTTGAGATGTTTCCGTATCCGTCGGGGCGCATCCATATGGGGCACGTGCGTGTGTATGCGATTGGCGACGTGATCGCCCGCTTCAGAAGGATGAAGGGCTACAACGTGCTTCACCCGATGGGGTGGGATGCCTTTGGGCTTCCTGCGGAGAACGCTGCGATCGAACGTGGAATTCACCCTGCAAAGTGGACGACGGAAAATATTGTCTACATGCGGGATCAGCTGAAGAAGATGGGAATCTCTTACGACTGGGACCGTGAAATCGCCACTTGCGACCCGGAGTACTATCGTTGGGAACAATTGGTCTTCATCCGAATGCTGGAGCGCGGGTTGGCATACCGCAAGCGCTCCACTGTGAATTGGTGCCCTTCGTGCCAGACGGTTTTGGCCAACGAGCAGGTTGAGGGTGGCCGTTGTTGGCGGTGCGAGTCCGAGGTCAGCAAGCGTGACATCGACGGCTGGTTCTTCAAGATCACCGCTTACGCAGATGAATTGTTGGATGGGTGCGATCGACTTACGGGCTGGCCCGAACGTGTCATCGCGATGCAGAAAAACTGGATCGGGCGCAGCGAGGGCGCAGAGTTCGACCTACCGGTAGTGGGCTACCCGGACCTGAAGATCAGGGTGTTTACCACCCGGCCCGACACTGGATTCGGCATGACTTACGCCGTGCTGGCGCCCGAACATCCGCTGGTGGACCAGTTGGTGACCGAACCTAGTGAGCAGGCGGAGGTGGAACGGTTCCGCGCTGAAGTGCTCAAGCAGTCTGAGCAGGAGCGCGTGGCCGAAGACCGGCCCAAGCACGGCCTTAGACTCTCTGCGCGCGTGATCAATCCTTTTAGCGGAAGGGAGATCCCGCTGTTTATCGCGGACTATGTGCTCATGATCTACGGCACCGGCGCTATCATGGCTGTGCCCGGAGAGGACCAGCGGGACTGGGATTTCGCGAAGACGCACGAGCTCGACATTATCGAGACGGTCAACCGGCCGGCGGAATGGAGCGGCGAGGCGTTCACCGGCGACGGCATCAAAATCAATTCAGGTTTCCTCAATGGCCTTACGGTGGCCGGCGCCAAACGGCGGGCGATCGACTGGCTAGTCGAGCGGGGCCTTGGAGAAGCGAGGGTCAACTATCGCCTGCGCGACTGGGGAATAAGCCGCCAGCGTTATTGGGGTGCCCCGATTCCCGTGATCTACTGCAATGCCTGTGGCATGGTGCCCGAAAGGGAGGAAAATCTCCCGGTCGTGTTGCCCCATGATGTCCAAATCAGCGGTAAGGGAGGCTCACCGCTGACCACCCACGCCGCGTTTGTCAGCGCTGCCTGCCCGCGCTGCGGCGGTCCCGCGCGGCGCGAGACTGACACGATGGACACTTTTGTCGAGTCATCCTGGTATTTTCTCCGCTACTGTTCACCCCGCTTCGAGGGTGGCATAGTCGAGCGGGACGCGGCGGTGTACTGGATGCCAGTGGATCAGTACATTGGTGGTATCGAGCACGCTGTGCTCCATCTCCTCTACGCGCGGTTTTACACCAAGGTGTTGCGCGATCTTGGGCTCGTGAAGGTGGACGAGCCGTTTAACGCGCTCCTGTCCCAAGGCATGGTTGTCAAGGACGGTGCCAAGATGTCAAAGTCAAAGGGCAACGTCGTCTCCGACGACGTGATCCGCGATAAATATGGCGCCGACACCGGACGATTGTTCGAGCTTTTTGCTGGTCCTCCGGAAAAGGATCTGGAATGGAGCGATCAAGGAGTGGAAGGGGCCTATAGGTTTCTTACTCGTTTGTGGCGCTTCACCTTCCAGCATCGCGAGGCTTTGATCGCGGCGAGGTCAGATTTTTCGCCAAACGACCTCCCTGGCGATCTTAGGAATCTATACCGGTTGATTCATAGGACCATTAAGAAGGTCACGGAAGACATCGAATCGAGATTTCACTTCAATACGGCGATTGCAGCCATCATGGAACTTCTCAACGCTCTCAGCGCCAGCGTCCAAGATGAGTCTAAGCGCGAAATAGGGACGCCGGTCATCAAAGCAGGGTTGGAAACGATTATCACCATGCTTTACCCCTTTGTGCCTCATATCGCGAGCGAGTTATGGGAGTCTCTAGATCATCGAGGCGGTTTGGATGCCGTTACTTGGCCGCAATACTCCGAAGCGGCGCTCGAAGAAGAACAGCTGCTGATTGTGGTCCAGGTCAATGGGAAAGTGCGCGGGAAAATTACCGTTTCTGCTGATGTGGACCAAACCCGAATTGAGTCGGAGGCATTGCAGGATCAGAAAGTCAGAAGTTTTCTAGATGGCAAAAAGGTGCAGAAGGTTATTCATGTCCCGCGTCGGCTTGTGAATATCGTCGTGGAGGGTTAAGAGATGGGCCATAAACGGATCCTTCAATCTTTAATCGGGCCGTGCATTTATCTCGCGTTGCTGTGCCTGATCGGTTGTGGTTACCGATTCGCGGGACGGAGCGATCTTTTTCCCAAGGACATCCGCTCCGTATACGTGGAACCATTTCTTAATCGAACTCGGGACGTTGGCTTGGGGACCGAGATAGCCACAGCGCTAAGAGGTGAGTTGTATCGCAGAGGCGAGCTGCAACTCGTGGATCAGGCGGATCGGGCGGATGCGATATTGAGTGGGGTCGTGCGTTCTTTCGATAGCCTAACCGCGTCGGTAAACCAAAATGACGAGGTGCTGCAGTACGAAGCGACATTGATCGTCGACACAACATTTCGCCGCCGAGAGCCAAGTGAAATATTGTGGCGTGGTCAGGGCATTCGGCTAAACGAGATTTATGCCGGTGAGCGAGCCGCGGTTGTCACTACATCAACAAAGTTTCAAAACCAAACACTGAACACCTCGAACGTGCGTAGCTTGACGGATATACAGCTCACAGAAACCGAAAGTCGCCGGATGCGCGAGGACCTGATGGAGCGTTTCGCTCGTGAACTCCATCAGAGACTAATGGAAATGTTTTGATGCGCGGGGTGACAGCGTTCTACACCGCCTAGGCCGGCAATCTGATTGGTATCAGGCCGTCGCTACGAGGCTTGCTGAGCGCGATAGCCGCGATAGCCAGCGAGAGGCGGTGTTACGCGTGATCGTTCCCTTGCTGACAGCTTTGCCTAAGGCTCGATTCACCGCTCTGATGTGAGCGGAAATTGTATCTGGGTTTTTCAACTCGATTGCCTGCCGTGCCTTTTTGATCAAAGTCCTCAGTTTGGTCCTTGATTCCACGTTTCTCGCCCGTCGCTTTTCGCTCTGACGATGCCTTTTGATAACCGATGGATGGACAGCCAAATAATTCCTCCTCAAATGAATGCAGCCTTTCTAACATCTACCCTCGGAGTAGTCAACGTGACGAAAAAACGGGTCGATGGAAATGACAACCTGCGGTGCGATTCTTTCGGCAATGGTTAGTCGGACCATCAGCTTGCTCATGCGATGCAAATTATAATAATGAGGTGGTCTGGTTGGATCAGTCGAGGGTTTCCGACTCCTTTTGCATGTCGAATGTGGTCTTTTGGCGGCGTTTTGGTGAAAGGTTTCCTTTTCAAGGTCTTAACAGGAGATCGATTCGTTTAATTTACTAGAACTGCCATTAAATCCATGTTTTGAATTACTTTGATAACTTGTTAAATTTACGAGGAATTTATTGACCTGAAATTGGGCATTTCGCTGAGCTGCGCCATTTTTGGCCCTCTGCTTGACCCTCTGAATTACTTATCAACAAGTTACTAACAGTTCTTGTGGGCTGGGATTTTGGGCTGTTCTTCTGCGTCTGCTATTTGATCGAAGGGGACTCTTGGAGTCTGACATTTGCGGGCCGTATCAGAGCAGCCAAACTGTGAACCCCCCAGTTCGATAGAGGAGGATGTGACAACAATCGCAGCAGAAATAGCCGGGGGACGCATGCGATGTAAACGCAAATATCAAGTTGTATTCCAAGCTAACAGCCGGATAACGATAGCGCGCCACGTTTTGGATGAGACGAAGCAAGTTCGCTTTGCGTTATCATATTTTTCCGACCTTGAGAATTTATTTGAAACTCTTTGCTAGGTCGGGTCTCCGACCTAAAAGAATCTGCTTTGTACGTGCGGTCGGCTTCGAACCTGCAAACCTAGCAGGTGAAATGGCATCATTTTCATTTGATTATTCCGCTTGCAAGGAAGCGGGACTTGTGCAATAAAAAATTATCTAGCAAAAACGGTTTTTCAGAGAACGTGTCGGGAAAGGAGGTGAACTCAGGATGGGAAAGAGAATCGTTTTATTGTCGGGAACAACCCTGTTCGCTTTGATGCTAACATTTGCAGGGTGCGGTAAAAAGGAGGAGCCAGCTCCACCTCCCCCGCCTCCAGCGCCTGCACCAGCAGCGCCAGCGCCGGCAGAACCGGCGGCACCGAGTGGTGAAATGAAGGCCCCCGCCGACCAGCCTTCGGGCGGAGCGCCGATGGAGAAGAAAGACGAGGGAACTAAAACCAAGTAAAGGTGAATTAACTTTACCGCGGTTTTTGATAACCGAAGAAGGGGAAGGGTATGTATCCTTCCCCTTTTTTGCAATCTTGGTCCGGGTAGTGGCTTTTGGCGACAGATTCCGACATGACGTTAACGGAGCACCTCGAAGAACTCCGATGGTGTTTGCTCAAGTCTTTGGCCGCGATAATCTTAGCCTCCGGACTCTGTTATTTTTTTTCGGACGCGATTTTCAGATTCACGGTGGCTCCGCTTCGACAGAGCCTTCGTCCCGGGCAAAGTCTGATTGGGACCGGAGTTACCGAGGCATTTTTTATTGAAATCAAAGTAGCCATAGCTGGGGGAGTTTTTTTCTCCTGTCCGGTTATTTTCTATCAGATCTGGCGCTTTATTGCTCCGGGTCTTTCGGGGGCCGAAAAGCGGCTGGTCCTGCCGTTTGTCTTGTGTGCAACGTTTTTTTTTCTGGGGGGGGCCTTTTTCTGCTACCGCATCGTTCTTCCCGTTGCGTTTCAGTATTTCATCGAGCAATACGGGACGATCGGGGTAACGCCGGCAATACGTATCGGCGAGTATTTCACCTTTTTTTTTCGCATGATCTTAGCGTTTGGTGTAACGTTTGAGTTGCCGGTTTTCACTTTTTTTTTGGTGCGCTTGGGCATTTGGAATTACCGTCTCATGCTCGGTACCTTCCGGTATGCCATTGTCGCGATCTTTATCGTAGCCGCCATCTTGACGCCGACGCCAGATATTATTAATCAATCTCTCCTAGCCGGTCCGATGCTCTTGCTTTATTTAGTGAGTGTCGGGGTGGCCTATCTGTGGCGGAGGGATTGACGAAATTATTCTATTTAAGAAGGGATAATCCACCATCATGATCTTGCTGGTAATCACCATTAGCTGCTTATCTTTGTTGTTTGCTGTTTACCTTGCCCGTTACGTACTCCGGCACGATATGGGTACCGATAAGATGCAGGAAATCTCCAACGCGATCAAAGAAGGCGCGGAGGCATTTCTGTCACGTCAGAACCGGACGATCATTCTTTTTTCCACTGTGCTAGCGGTTCTGATTTTCTTGCTCTATGCGTTTGTCCGGACGCCAAGTCCGGCCGATCCCGTGCCCCCGGTGCAAATGGCTTTCTGGACTACGCTCTCCTTTGTACTGGGCGCGTTGTGCTCAGTCATTGCCGGTTACGTCGGCATGTGGGTGTCGATCCGCGCCAATATTCGAACGGCGGCGGCGGTTCGATCGAGCCTGAACGAGGCGCTAAAGATCGCGATGCGGGGTGGGGCGGTGTCCGGGCTTTTTGTCGTGGCGATGAGCTTGCTGGGTGTTGGCGGTCTTTACGCTTTGCTCGAAGCCCTAGGGCATGATGCGCAAAAGATTCCGTTTACTATTGTGGGTTACGGCTTCGGCGCGTCCTTTGTCGCTCTGTTTGCGCAACTGGGCGGAGGAATCTACACCAAGGCGGCCGATGTCGGCGCGGACCTCGTCGGCAAGGTAGAAGCGGGAATCCCGGAAGATGATCCGCGTAACCCGGCGGTTATTGCAGATCTCGTAGGCGACAATGTGGGTGACTGCGCCGGTCGTGGCGCCGACCTGTTCGAATCCACGGCGGCGGAAAATATCGGCGCCATGATTCTTGGAGTCGGGCTGTATCCGTTCTTCGGTTTGAAAGGGATTCTCTTTCCGCTCGTCGCTCGGGCTTTTGGTCTCATCGCATCGATTATCGGCGTCATGATGGTAAAAAGCGACGAGCAGGAAGATCCGATGGCAGCGCTAAATCGCGGTTATTACGTCACTAGTGCTCTGGCCATTGTCGGGTTCTTCTTCGCCGCCCGGTGGATGCTTGCCGTCGATTCGGCGCAGCATCCGGAAGCAATCTCGGCTTGGTTTTATTTTTTCCTTTGCGGTGTCATCGGTATCGCTATGGCGCAAGCGTTTGTCTATATCACGCAGTATTATACAGAATACAAATACCGTCCGGTTAAGTCGATCGTAGAAGCCTCCCAGACCGGCCCGGCGACCAATATCATTGCCGGTATGGCTGTAGGACTGGAGTGCACGGCGATTCCCGTCGGTGTGATCTCCGTCGCCATCCTTGCTTCCTATTACTTGGGTAATCTGAGCGGCGTGCCACATGCGGGTCTTTTTGGCACCGCCGTCGCGACGATGGGAATGCTCGGAACGGCGGCATATATCCTCGCGATGGACACCTTCGGTCCGATTACGGATAACGCCGGGGGTATCATCGAGATGAGCGGACAGCCCGAAGAGGTGCGGCACAAGACCGACCGTCTCGACGCGGTGGGTAATACTACAAAAGCGCTGACCAAAGGGTATGCCATCGGCTCAGCGGCTCTCGCTGCCTTTCTCCTTTTTTCTGCCTATCTGGATGAGGTCGCTCACTATGGCAGCAAGCTGGAATCCGTCAACATCGCCAAGCCGGAAGTCTTCGTTGGCGGGCTGCTGGGAGCCATGTTGGTTTTTCTCTTTTCAGCTCTGGCGATCCGCGCTGTCGGCAAGGCGGCTTACTACGTGATCAATGAAGTGAGAAGACAGTTCAAGGAGAATCCCAATATCCTGAAAGGAACCGCTAAGCCCGATTACGCTCGTTGCGTCGATATCGTTACCGTCGGAGCACTGAAGGAGATGGTGCTTCCAGGCTTGATCGCGGTCGGGATGCCGGTGGCGGTGGGTGTTGTCTTCCGTCTTTTCGGAATGGGCGCCGAGGTCGTGGCGGCGTTTTTGATGGTCGGTACCATCGGCGGAATTCTGATGGCTACCGTTTTGAACAATAGTGGTGGCGCTTGGGACAACGCCAAGAAGTTCATCGAAACAGGGGTGTACGGAGGTAAAGGATCTGAAACACATAAAGCGGCCGTTGTCGGGGACACAGTTGGAGATCCCTTCAAGGATACCGCTGGCCCCAGCCTGCACGTGTTGATTAAACTTCTCGCCACGATCACGCTCGTTCTGGCGCCGCTGTTTGTTTAGACTAAGTTAGTTTCAAAGGAAGGCCTCTCGCGTGAGAGGCCTTCCTGTTTCACACTCCGATCCGTTCTGGGAGAGAGTGATAGTCGCCTCTGTTTAAGCTTATCGTTTCAATCTCTGTTTTGTTTTCGTATGGTCGAGTTAGTGCCCGGATGGTGGAATTGGTAGACACACGGGACTTAAAATCCCGAGGACCCGGAAGGGTCCGTGCCGGTTCGAGTCCGGCTCCGGGCACCAAAATGACATGACATACAGTTATAATAATCCTAGTGGG
>JAHKKJ010000255.1 GCA_020027655.1 Deltaproteobacteria bacterium
CGGCGTTGCTTGTGATCTCACAGCCGACGCCGAGAGCCAACTTAGGAAAGCCGGTGCGGATGACCTGCTACTGAACGAGATAAAACAAATTCGCGCCGAAGCCTCGAAACGAAGAAAGGCCAACGAGAGTCAGCTGGGTCAATCGACTAAGGAACTCGCCGCCGCTTTTACCGGCATTCGCGACCAACTGGATTACTTGAACCGCACTCGGATGTTCTGGGATCCGAACAAGGAGATTCGCTCGCAAATCCAAACGGGGCTTACGCTCCTCTCGGCGCCACAGCCCGACTGGCAGAAGGTTTTCAGCACTGGGGAGTGGGTGGGGCAGAAACTCGAAGAAGAGATTGACCTCGTGCGTCGTGAGGAGACCCAAGAGCTGCGCCGGCAACAGCAACGTTAGCCCGCGGATCGCAACACGGACAACTTTAGCAAGTTAAACCTTCACGGCCTAATCGCTGTTCAGCGTTACAGGCTCTTCTAGTCGCTTCGATCTCGTCAAGCACCTCTTGGCTGCCGGGGTTGACGGCGCGCGCCTTCTCGAGCTCCGCCAGTGCGGCCGCATAATTCCCTTGTACTCGGTAACCCTTCGCCCGGTTGATATAGGATGAGACGTTGATAATTTGCCCGGACGGTTTGACCGGCGCCACTTGGGGCGGCTCGATGACGGGCATGGATGTCGGCGGTTCAGGCGGGGGTTTGCCGGCCGATTCTTTGACTACGATGTCCACAGCTAAACTTTCGATTCCACCCCATCGGGCGACGACTGCGATTTTGCCCCCTCGCAACGCCAGCAATTCGCCGCGGGCATCAACCGTTGCAACCGAACTGTCGCTGCTCCGCCATTCAACGCCGCTGGAAAGTCCCTTCTCGTTGCCATCGGAGAATCTGGCCTTCACGCGAAGCAGCAGCCGCTCCTGAATTTTTATCTCGCGGTTACCCGCGGAAACCGTGAGTGCCACCAATTTGGTTGCCGCCGGAGTCTTGGTGACTGGTTTCTCTGGCGGCGCGGTGACGGTCAAAACCGGCTTCTCCGCTCGCACGGCAACAGTCCAAGCTGGGCTTGCCATATCGCGATATCGCGCCGTGATCTTCGTCTCGCCAGCCTGCCGGGCGGTAACTCGACCTTGGTCATCAATCGTTGCCACACGCGGTTCGCTGCTGCGCCATTGGACCTCCTCATTGATATGCTTCTGGGTACCATCGCTATATTGTCCCGTGAGGGTGATATTCAGCGTCTCGTTGGCGCCGATTTCTTGCCGGTCGCCACTCAAGCCGAGACTCACCAGGCTTGGGGTTGGAACCGGTGCCGGTGCCGGTTTTACTGCTGCAACTTCCGGCGCCGAAGTCCCCTTATCCTTTTTCCCAAACCACAGGAGCGAACCCAGGATGGCTATCCCGACAAAAACTCCGACCCCTGCCCTTTTCCACCATGCTGGCAGCTTGCGATCAGACTCTACGGATGTTGAACCGATTCGCCGGACCAACGGCCGTATCGAAGGCCTGGAGCTTTCATCGGTCATTGCGGATCTATCGACGGCGCGCGCTTCCTCTGCACTGGGCTCTGAAATAGTTTGCTTTTCTCGAGGTGCCTCCCCGGCGCCGGAAAGCTTTCGTGGCGGCGCATTTCCCATTAGCGACTCGACGTCGGCGATCAGTTGCCGCGCTCCGAGAGAATCCCTCGAACCGTCCCAATCAATGAGGTCCGCCGCTTGAATACTGCGAAATCCAACCGGAGGTTTGACGGGTTCGATCAGTACCGGGAGTAGCCTTCCTAGGGCCCGGGCCTCCTCCGCTTCTTCCTTGACCCAATCGCTCTCCACCGAGTGAGTCGACCACAAGACGACCATGCAGCGCATCTCACGAAGCGCTTCTTCGATCATCGAACGCCAGGTCCGACCCGCGGGGATGCGCCGGTCCCACCAGACCGTACAGCCGGCGGACTCAAGAAGGCCCGCCACGGCGCGTGCCGCTTCCCGGTCTTCGTTGGCATAGCTGAGGAAGATATCCGCCATAGCTTTAAGAATGACGACGCAAACGGGCTCCCTGGGCGCAACGAGACATTCAAGCCTAACTAAATTCGCGTAGCTCCGGATGTTAGCCAATCTTACCGCGATTGTAATGAGAATTTCCACCAGCCCTGAGGCTGAATCGAGGGACAAGTTACGGACCAGGAAAGAGCGGTATTGGTTGACCACGGCTTAACATTGGTGCTAAACCGTCGGTCATTGAGACTCTTTGGAGGAGCAAGCCATGCCTAATTCTATTCTCGAGGTTGATGTCGCAATTATCGGCGGCGGGGGCGCGGGAATTCCGGCAGCCATCGAGGTCGCCCGGGTCGGAGGTAAGGCCGTGGTCTTAGAGCAAGCTGATTCTTGCGGTGGAACAGCCGCTATTTCGGGTGGCGGCTGCTGCATTGTCGGAACGCCGCTGCAGAAAACACAGGGCATAGAAGATACGCCCGATCTTGCCTTCGAAGACTGGGTCAAGTGGGGCCAAGGCGCCGCCGATGAAGTGTGGGCGAGATTTTATCTCGAACATACTCTCCATGATCTTTATCACTGGGCCGAAAGCTGTGGCGCGAAGTGGGTGGACATGAAATTTCAGGAAGGCAATCGCGTGCTCCGCTGGCATCGACCGGACAACAACGGCCTGGGCTTAATGACGGCGTTAATAAAAACCGCCGAGTCGTTGCCCAATATCAAGATTTTGATGTCTACGACAGCGGGCCAGCTACTCATACAAGATGGCCGCGTCTGTGGCGTCACAGCGACAAATAATAAGAACGAAACGATCGAGATTCACAGCAAGACTGTCGTGGTCGCTACGGGAGGATTCAACTCGAACCTCGACATGGTTTTGGAGCACCGACCCGAGTTTAAGAAGTCAAAAGTAATGGAAGGTTCCGGCTTCGGCGCCAAAGGCACCGGCCACAAAATGATTCGCGAGCTGGGCGGTTATTTTACCCACATGGATCATATTTGGTTCTATGTCTATGCCACGCCGGATTACCGCGATCCCCAGGGCCGCCGCGGATTGGTTTTTCGGCTGACGCCTGGTTATATCTGGTTCAATCAGCAAGGGAGACGCTTTCATAACGAATCCCTCACCGGCGGCGCTTCAGCGACACCCGCTCTGCTTCGGCAGAATCCGCCTCATGCCTGGGCGATCCTCGATACCCTGATGACGGCGAAGATGGAAGTGGCCGATCCCTACTATCGTGACGGCGACAAAGTGCGTAAAGATAAAGTGCAGGAGCTGCTCGACGGTTCACCTTACATCAAGAAGGCAAACACCCTGGCCGAACTCGCCAGGAAAATCGAAGTGGATATGGAATCGTTTCTGGCCACGATAGAGCGCTACAACAAAGCCTTCGACGACGGCCTGGAGCGGGAGCCGGAGTTCGGCAAATCTTTGAAGCAATCGAAAAAATTCGACACCCCGCCCTACTACGCGATTCAGTTGTTTCCGTTGGCGCGCAAGAACTTCGGCGGCGTCAAGACTGATCTCCGCTGTCGCGTGTTGAACAAATATTTCGATCCGATCCCTGGGCTGTACGCCGCCGGGGAAGTCGCCGGCATGGCTGGCGGCCATATCAATGGCAAGGCCGGCTTGGAAGGAACCATGCTAGGTCCGTCTATATTTAGCGGGCGGGTTGCCGGAGCGTGGGCCGCTCAGGAAGCGGGCTTTGGTCCCGGATTTGTCGGGAAACCGAATCGGTCCTAGAATCCGTTTGTATCTTTAGATCTTCGAAGCCGATTGTTCCGATAGTCTCACTGTCCAGCTCCTCAAGTCGCCGGCGATTCAAGCTGAAACGGTTGCTCCGCAGGCAGCGTGAAGGAAAAGGTGCTTCCTTTGCCTGCTTCACTTTCCACCCAGATCTTTCCGCCATGCATCTCCACCAAGGCCTTAGAAATCGCCAGGCCGAGCCCTGTTCCCTGGGTCTTTTGCGTGCTTGCTTGGCCAATCTGATAAAACCTACCAAAAACTTTGTTTACTTCTTTCGCAGGAATACCTGGACCCGTGTCTGTGACCGAGATCTGCATCCAGGCAGCGGAGTTTTTCGCAACGGCGATAGTCACTTTGCCGCGCGTCGGGGTAAACTTTAGTGCATTGCCGATCAAATTCATGAGCACCTGTATTACCTTATCTCGATCTGCCCAGGCGATAACCCTAGGGTCCACAGACATAACGGTTAGATCGATAAGCTTCTCCGCTGCCACCGGCCTCAGACTTTCTGCGGCCTCTTTTACCAGAGTGACAAGAGGAAGGTTCGTCGGCCGGAGATCGATTTTTCCTGCCTCGATCGTTGAAAGATCCAGCAGATCGTTGATGAGACGAGCCAGCCTGTCGCTATTCGACTTGATCCGCGTTAGGTATCCGACCTGTTTTCCATTCAAGTCTCCTATGAGGCGATCGAGCATATTATCTGCCGAGGCCTTGATTGCGGTAAGTGGTGTTCTTAGCTCATGCGAGACATTAGACACGAAAGCCGATTTCATCTTATCCAGCTCTTTTAACCTCTGCTCATAACGCTTCTTCTCTGTGACATCCCTGGCTAAGTGAAGAAAGCCAATCACATTGTCATCCTTGTCCCTGATCGGCGACACTGCTAAGCTCGCCTCAATGATGATCCCGTCTTTCCTGATCCTGCGCACTTCTAGGTTGCGGATGACGCCTGCAAGTCGGACCTTATCGCGTATCTCCTCCAGTTCTCCGGCGCGGTGCGAAGGAAGTAGGATCGTAAGACTCTGCCCCACTGTTTCTTCTTTGCTATAGCCGAAGATTACCTCCGCCCCATGGTTCCAAGTGAGGATGCGGTCCTCGACATCCGTGGAGATGATAGCGTCACCCGCATTGTCCACCAAATTTTCGATATAGGCTTTCTCTTTATTAACTTCGTCGTAGAGCTGAGCATTCTCCAGCGCGCTGCCAAGCTGGGAGCTGAAAGCGACCAAAAGACGAACTTCCCTTTGGGTGAACTTGTGGAGCTTTTTACTGCCGACGGCAATGAAACCCATAGCCCGTTGCTTGGAGACAATCGGCACCATGGCTAAGGAGATAACCCCTTCTTTTTCCATGGTCCGGGCCTGAAACATCGGATCTTTCCGAATATCAGTACCGATGTAGGGCTTTTGCGTTTTGAAAACTGTTTTTCCTACGATGGGGTCAGGGGAGTCCAAAGGGAAACTGGTACTTAAGAATTCGGGGGAGGATAGACCTCTGGCGACCCGGACAATCAAATTTTTTTTTCCGGCGTCCAGAGTTCGGATATAACCGACATCAAAATCCAGGATCTCTAAGGACTTATCCAGGGTATCGTTGAGGATTTTTTCGGTTTCGAGAGACTGAGTTGCGGTTTGCGAAATTGCGAGGAGAGCGGCCAGTTCCCGGGTCCGCCCCCGTAACGCTTTTTTGACGTCCGAGTCTTTTGGGACAACCCTCCTGTCAACTACTTCCAATCGTTTGGATTGCGGCATGAGTTACGCATATCCTATATCAGCCTCACCCAGTTGGAGTTTCTAAGAGGTGGCCCTCCCAGCTCAAAATCGTCAAGAAAATTGAGGAGGGCGTTACGTTGATCCTTGGCAGATCCTCTGGCCCAGTCCCTCAGTATCCTCTGCGCTATCCCAAGCAATGAAAGCGGTGGTTTTTTTTGAAATCCCACGACTAACGTCCCAACCGCGCGCCCCTGGGCGACGATGGCGAGACACGTCTGGAACCTGTTTCCGCACTTCGGGTCGGTAGCTTTTTCCCCAGCCCTCTTCTCATAGATCTCCCCCGCTTCCCAATCTCTGTACCTGAAATGGTTTCGACTAGTCGAGTCATTGGCATAACGAAAAGCTTCCCCGTAAATCTCAGAATAGATGTCATCCCCGAAGCGTTGGAGTCCCGGATCCGGATGATTCCAATCTTCTCTCCTTGCT
>JAHKKJ010000256.1 GCA_020027655.1 Deltaproteobacteria bacterium
TATCATGGTGGGCTTGGTTCAGCCTGACGAGGGTAAGGTGCTTTTGAACGACCAGGATCTCACCGGCGCGCCGATTTACCAACGCGCGCGGGCGGGAATCAGCTATCTCCCGCAGGAATCTTCGGTCTTTCGCCGCCTAACGGTAGAGGAAAATCTCTTTGCAATTTTGCAGACCCTTGATCTCAGCGGCGCGCAACAGCAAGAGAGATGTCAGGCGCTTATGAAGATGCTCGGTGTGGACCACCTTGCCGACCACAAAGCTTTCACGTTGTCTGGTGGAGAGCGGCGGCGAGTAGAAATTGCCCGCGCGTTGGTTCTTTCTCCTTATTTTGTTCTCCTGGACGAACCTTTTACCGGTGTGGATCCCATTGCCGTTGCAGAAATACAGAAAATCATCCGTAGATTGATCGTGAGCGGAATCGGGATTCTCATTACGGACCATAATGTCCGGGAAACGTTGGGGATTTGCGACCGAGCCTATATTCTTAGCGAAGGCATTGTTCTAGAAGAAGGAACGCCGGACAAGATCGCCTCAAGCGCCAAGGCGAGGAAATTCTATTTGGGAGAAGGTTTTAAGTTCTAATTATGGCTCTAGAGATTCGTCAGGTCCAGAAACTCGCGCAGCAATTGGTCATGACACCTCAGCTGCAGCAGGCGATCAAGCTGCTCCAGCTGTCCCGTGTCGAATTACAGGAGATGGTTTCGAAGGAGCTGCAGGATAATCCCGCCCTAGAGGAAGGAACCGCTGAGGAGACTGAGAACGGGGATCAACCCAAGTTGGAATTGCCGCCAGACGGCGCGGAGCCAATGACGGAGCCCGTGATCAACCGCGAGCCTGCCGTTGACAAGATCGGTACGTTGGACTGGCAAGAATATCTCGATACCCATTCCAACTCCATCCACGGATCTTTGACCGCCGAAGCTACCGGGGACGATGGCGACAGCCCGCCTTCCTGGGAGAATAGCTTGACCAAGAAGAGCTCGCTGGAAGATCATTTGATTTGGCAACTCCGCCTCTCAAAGATCTCCGAGCGCGAAGAGACCATCGGTTTTTACATCATCGGCAACTTGGACGAGAATGGCTACTTGGCCCTTTCCGTGGAGGAACTCTGCAAGGCTACGGAAAGTAGCCCTGAGGACGTGGAGAAAGTTCTCAAGCGAATTCATTTCTTTGATCCGGTAGGGGTTGCGGCGCGGGATCTGAGGGAATGTCTCCTGGTACAGCTTGAGAACCTCCAGTTCGGTGACAGTTTGGCGGCTCGAATCGTGCGCGATTATCTCAATTACCTGGAATCCAAACGTTACGAAAAAATGGCTCGCGAGCTGGGTGTTACCGTGGATGAAATTGCCGACGCAGCTCACGTTATTGCGTCCCTTGAGCCAAAGCCATCGCGTGGTTTCGGACAAGAGGAAGTTCTGACCGTTTTGCCCGACGTCTTCGTGGAAAAAATCGGTAACGAATACGTCATCTACCTCAACGACGACGGCGTACCACGCTTAAGGATAAGTTCACTTTACCGCCGTATGGTGGGCCAGGAAGGAGCCGCAGAAGAACAGGCGCGCCAATACCTCCAAGAAAAGGTGCGCGCGGCTACATGGTTGATCAAGAGCATTCAACAGCGGCAACAAACCCTCTACCGTGTGACCCAAAGCATTTTTAAATTTCAGCTGGAATTCCTCGATCACGGAGTGAGTCACCTAAAACCCATGGTGCTTCGGGATGTCGCCGAAGACATACACATGCATGAATCCACGGTGAGTCGAGCCACGGCCAACAAGTACGTTCACACACCGCAAGGGCTCTTTGAGCTCAAGTTCTTTTTCCAAAGCGGTCTCAAAAGCGGTACCGGGGAAGACGTCGCGAGCGAAAGTGTGAAGGAAAAAATCCGCGGCATTATCGCTTCCGAAGACCCCCGAAAGCCCCACAGCGACCAACACATTGCCGCGCTTTTGTCGAACGATTCTATCGATATCGCACGTCGTACGGTAGCCAAGTACCGGGAAGCCATGGGCATTCTCCCGTCATCAAAGCGGAGACAGCCCTATTTCAGAAAATAAGTTCTGGAGAGGTAGACTGCACAATGACCGACGTGAAAGTTGCGGTGACTTTCCGACATACGCCACCGACTGATGCGTTGAAACATTATGCTGAGGAAAAAATCCACCGCATCGGAAGGTATTTCTCACGGCCCTTGGAGGCCCATGTGGTTCTATCCGTGGATTCTAAAAAACGCCAGACGGCGGAGATCGAGCTGCATACCCACGGAGCCATGATCCATGGCAAGGAAGAAACCGATGATCTCTATGCGGCCATTGACTTAGTGATTGACAAGCTTCAGCGCCAGGTGCAAAAGCGAAAAGAAAAGATCAAGCTTAATCGAAGAAGGGCGAAAGCGTGAAGATTACAGATTTTCTGACTGAGAAAGCGGTTATCCCTGCTCTCACGGCTCGCGAAAAAAATGCTGTCCTAAAAGAAATGGCGACCGGGTTGGTCGCTAACCATCCAGTGCTGGATGAGAAAAAGGTTCTTGAGGTTTTGTTGGAAAGGGAGCGGATCAGCACAACGGCCATTGGTGAAGGCGTGGCGATCCCTCATGGAAAGCTTCGAGGGGTCGACCGCGTCGTCGGAATTTTCGCCCGTAGTCTGGAGGGAGTTGATTTTGCTTCTCTAGACGGCGGACCGACGCACTTGTTCTTCGTTCTGATCGCTCCGGAAAATGCAGCAGCCGATCACCTGAAGGCCTTGGCGAGAATCTCCCGATTGCTAAAGGACCCCACTTTTCGCAGCCGCCTTATCGAAGGGAAGACGACACAAGAAATCTTCGAAATCATCGCCCAAGAAGATCAAAAGTTCTGACCTCTTATGGCCGATGGTCTGGATATCATCATCGTCACCGGCCTTTCCGGCTCCGGCAAGAGCGTTGCTATTCATGCTCTAGAAGACAATGGATTCTTTTGTATCGACAATCTGCCGGCGCTGTTAATCCCAAAATTCATTGACCTTTGCCAAGGGTATCAAGAAGAGATCAAACGGATCGCCCTGGGCGTCGATTTAAGAGGCGGCCAGTTTTTACAAACTTGGCCACAAGTTCTAACTGAGATGCGCGCTGCTGATCACCATGTCCAGGTGCTCTTTTTCGATGCTTCGGATGAAGTTCTGCTGCGTCGATTTAATGAGACGCGGCGCCCGCATCCACTCGCGGGCCAAGGATCGATTCAGGAAGGCATCACGCGGGAGCGTAAAGCGTTGGAAGGTATGCGGGAACTCGCCGATAAGGTGATCGATACGAGTGAATTGAATGTGCACCAACTCAAGCGAGAGATGGAAGAGAGCTTTTGCCAAATCTCGGACTCCCGCCGCATGACGATGTTTTTGACTTCCTTCGGATATAAGTATGGCATTCCCCATGACACGGATATCATTTTTGATGTTCGATTTCTTCCCAATCCATACTTTGTCCAGGAACTCCGAGCAAAGAGCGGACTAGCTTCCGAGGTTAAAGAGTATGTTCTTAAAAACGAGGAGACGAGGGCATTTCTCGATCGGCTTGACGCGCTTTTGGAGTTTACGTTGCCGCTCTACGAGCGGGAGGGAAAAAGCAGTCTAACCGTCGCCTTGGGGTGTACCGGGGGGCGACATCGCTCTGTTGTGCTGGTTGAAGAACTGCGGAAAAGATTAAGTAAGGATAAATTTCCCCTCCATGCTAAGCACCGAGATATCGATAAATAGCTGAATGAGTAAAATCATTAAAAAGTTGGAGATCAAGAATAAGCTCGGGCTCCATGCTCGAGCGGCGGCTTTGCTGGTGCAAACCGTAAACAAATTTGCCGCCCAAGTCAGTTTTTTCAAAGATGGTCAGATTGCCGATGGCAGGAGCATTATGGGCGTTCTGACGTTGGCTGCGACGCAGGGCAGCAAGATCCAAGTCGAGGCCACTGGCGAGGATGCGGAACGAGCGGTACGAGCCATCGAAAAATTGATTGACAAGAAATTCAACGAAAACGAGTAAGGTTGAATCGCCCCACCTTATCCGATATAGAGAACTAATTCTTTTTTGACTTAAAAGCCTCTGGAGGTGGCGTCAATGGTAGGCAAGGATTTTCTATTTACTTCAGAGTCGGTCTCTGAGGGTCACCCGGACAAGCTCTGCGATCAAGTATCGGATGCGATATTGGACGCTCACTTGGCCGGTGATCCGGAGAGCCGGGTTGCTTGCGAAAGCTTGGCGAAGACCGGAATGGTAGTCGTTGCCGGCGAGATCACCAGCAAAGCTAGGGTCAGCTACGTGGATATTGTGCGCGAGGTTGTGCGTGAGATTGGTTATACGGACTCCTCCATGGGATTTGATGGTAATACCTGCGCCATTATCACCGCCATCGAGCAACAGTCACCGGATATTTCACAGGGAGTCACCGAGGGTCAGGGGTTGCACAAAGAGCAGGGTGCCGGTGATCAGGGGATGATGTTTGGTTACGCTTGCGATGAGACTCCGGAGCTCATGCCGTTCCCGATTCAAATGGCCCACAGTCTGGTCAAATATCTGGCCAAGATTCGCAAAGGCGGCGAGGCGTATTTCCTCAGGCCTGACAGCAAATCCCAGATTACGGTGGAGTATCGCGACGGCAAGCCCGTCACAGTCAAAAATGTTGTCATCTCGACCCAGCATAGTCCTGATGTCGAATACAAAAAACTGAGGGAAACCATTATCGACGGCGTCATTAAGGCCGTCATTCCTGCCGAGTATCTAAACAAAGATACGATTTATCATGTCAATCCCACGGGACGTTTTGTCATCGGTGGTCCGCAAGGGGATTGCGGACTCACTGGCCGGAAAATCATTGTCGACACTTACGGCGGCATGGGGCGCCACGGTGGCGGCGCCTTCTCTGGTAAAGATCCCTCGAAGGTGGACCGCAGCGCGGCGTACATGGCGCGTTACGTTGCGAAAAACATCGTCGCTGCGGACTTAGCAAAGAGATGCGAGGTCCAGCTGGCTTATGTCATCGGCGTAGCCCAACCTGTCTCCGTACTCGTGGACACCTTTGGCACCGGAGTTATTCCGGAGACGAAAATCGCAAAAATCGTTCAAGAAAGCTTTGATCTAAGCCCGAAAAGCATCATTCAAACCCTGGATCTCAAACGGCCGATCTATCGTTCAACCGCTTCCTACGGTCATTTCGGACGCACGCCCGATGATGGTCAGTTCACCTGGGAGAAGACGGACCGTGCAGCAGAGCTCAAAAGAGTCGCGGCGCGCACATAGTCTCGATCAGGCGGGGGAGGCAGTCAAAGGATGGCGGCAAAAAACTACGACGTCAAAAATTTTCGTTTAGCTCAAAACGGACGGAAGCGGATACTCTGGGCCGGTCACGACATGCCGGTTCTGCAGCGGGTGCGCGAGCGATTTCGCAAGGAGAAGCCGCTCCGGGGCATGCGTTTTTCCGCTTGCCTTCATGTTACCGCGGAAACCGCCAATCTGGTTCAGACTTTGAAAGCCGGTGGCGCGAATGTCGTTCTGTGCGCGTCCAATCCGCTTTCCACGCAAGACGATGTCGCGGCGTCGCTGGTACAGCACGACAAGATACCCGTCTATGCTATCAAGGGAGAAGATAATAAGACTTATTATCGTCATCTGCGCGCGGCTCTGGATCACGAGCCGGTAATTACGATGGACGACGGCGCCGACCTGGTTTCCTTGCTGCACACGGATTATTCGAATCTTGCATCCAACTTGATTGCCAGTATGGAAGAGACCACCACGGGGGTGATTCGGCTGCGCGCCCTGGAAAAGGATGGGGCGCTCAAAATTCCCGTAATCGCGGTCAACGACGCCGCCACGAAACACCTTTTCGACAACCGCTACGGCACGGGCCAGTCAACCATCGACGGCGTGATTCGCGCGACGGAC
>JAHKKJ010000257.1 GCA_020027655.1 Deltaproteobacteria bacterium
ACGGGGACCCCCGCCGGCGTGAGCAAGCTCAACGATAGCGATCACCTTAAGGGAACGATTGAGAAAATTGGCTCGATGGAATTGTGCGTTAGGGCGGAAACTTAGGACGCATTATTCACGGGGCAAAACAACCGAGGAGTAAGCCTCTCCGGTCGCGGGCAATGAGCTCGTCCTCGCTGGCGCTCGGAATTGCAAATTGAATATTGCAGATCTCAAACTTCCATTTGTAATCTGCGATTTGCCATCTGCAATCCCGGAGGGTGCCCGCTCGCTTCGAGGCTCACTCTCGGTCTACACTCTGTCATGCTTTTCCCTCGTACGGTGAATAATCCGGGTTAGGACAGGGTTAGGACGCTGCTTCGTTAGGTAGAGATCTCCCGGATTTCGCGCTGGAGCACGGGTTCTGCATAACCGAGCGCTCGGCCTCCACGATATCAAGTAGATCTCCATATTCGGGGCCGATGAGACGCTCCAATTTTTTCTTCATGAGCTGGGCAAAGCCGCGGCTTCTACCATTCGTTGAAATGGCAATAGTGAGATCTCCGCGTTGAACAATCGGCGGACTCATAAAATTGCCGAGCGACCTCCCGTCCGCCACGCTCAACAATATGTGTTCAGACTCCGCATCACGAGCTATTTGCTCATCGACAGCGGAGAGTCCAGTGGCTGCGTAGGCCAGGTAAAAGCCTCTGAGATCACCCCTGGCATATGGCCTGCTGACCAACTGCAAATGGTCGGCTGCAGCAAGCCTTTCGATAACCTCTGTAACCTGTGGGCTAATGACCGTGAGCCTAGCGTCGGCTCTGAGGAGTGCCTCAACCTTTTTTGTGGCCGCTATCCCGCCGCCCACCACTACGCAAGGACGGTCCCGAAGCTGCAAAAGAATCGGCAGGTAACTCAACTTCTTATACTCCGGGGATGATTTAGATCCTCGCGTCCGCGAGCCAAAAGGAATCATTTAAGCTCCCGCGCTGGATAACCGGCAAGAGTTTCCGCTTAATCTCGTTCCGATCAATCTTGATAACTTCTCCATGAATGTGGACGGCGTAGGTAGTAAGCGGCTTTGTCGTTGAGTCCAAACATTCACCGGTTGGGAGATAGTAGGTGCAGTTGTCAGCGGAGCACCTGATCGTGGTTCCTATGAGTGTACCCTCAGAGAGTGACCCACCGTCGCTGGTGCAGAATTCGTCGGTAGCGTAAAAGGCTCCCCCGACATTGAATATGACGATGCTTTGATATCCGAAGTGAATCAGTCTTGCTCGGCCCGGGTTTATTTCCTTAACGTTTGCTACCTCGATAAATCTTTCCATTGTCGCGTCTCCTTTTTCGCCGGGTCAAATTCTGTAAGCATAGGCGATGAGGATTCCCCGGCACATGGAACTAAGCGGCGCGCGCTTCCGCATTGGCTCCGGCACTGTGTAACCTGCCCCCACGCGGAGGCATGCGAGGAGCGCGGTCGCACAGACGGAAGCACGCGCCAGAGTCGGCTATCCCACGCTTCACCGACTATCGATTTCTTGGCTTATCACCGTACTCGTTCCGACCCCCTCCCTGAAATTAAAAAAGCGCTACCAATTCGTTGATGGGAGCGCCTTTGCTCTGTTTCCTTCTCGGATCGCGTCATTGAGTCCGGGACAGTAAATTAAAACTATCTCAATTAGCAGCTCCTTGAATTCTAAAAATTGGAACAGCAATGGTCATGCCAAAGACCTTAAAGGAAAAAGTCCGTGAAAGTCTATTTCTTTTCGCTATAGCCTTGTTGGGATGCCGCATGCTTACTCACCCTTCTGCCTAAACAAAGGGCACCCGGTTCCAAATCGATAGGAATGATCAGGAACTTGTTTGCTAGTGGCGCTGTCTAAGGGTAGAACGACTGGAAGTATTCCTAAGGCTGCACCAAGACAAGCTCGATGACGGGTGCATCACGCGTTCTACTGAAAGGCCAAATTGAAAGGAAAGAGTCAGATGGAAATAGCACCGAAGATCAATCCGCCCTTGCGCACGCTGCTCGGACCGGGCCCAAGTCCGGTGAATCCGCGTGTCCTGCAGAATTTATCTCTGCCAGTAATCGGCCATCTCGATCCGGCGTTTCTCAAGATCATGGACGAGAGCATGGCGATGCTGCGCGAGCTGTTTCAGACCAAAAACCGGCTTGCCTTGCCCATGTCCGGCACCGGCACCGCGGGCATGGAGACCTGTTTCGTCAATCTCCTTGAGCCCGGCGATCCGGTGCTTATCGGGGTAAACGGAGTGTTCGGCACACGGATGGTGGACGTTGCCCAACGCTGCGGCGCCCAGGTGGATACCGTTGAAGCAGAGTGGGGGACGGCGCTCGATCCGGCGCAATTTCGCGTAGCGTTTGGGAAAAAGAGCTTCAAGGTCGTTGCGGTGGTTCACGCAGAGACTTCGACCGGCGTGCTCCAGCCGCTGGACGAAATAGCACGGCTGGTTCATGAGCACGACGGTTTGTTGCTCGTCGATACTGTGACATCGCTGGGCGGGGCGCCGGTTAAGGTGGACGAGTTGGGTATCGATGCGTGTTACAGCTGTACGCAGAAGTGCCTGGGTTGCCCGCCGGGGCTTTCCCCGGTGACGTTCAGCGAGCGGGCCATCGAGGCGGTGCGAAAACGTAAGACCAAAGTTCAGAGCTGGTATCTCGATTTATCAATGATTGAAAAATATTGGGGCAGCGAACGTGTCTACCATCACACCGCGCCCATTTCGATGAACTATGCTTTGCATGAAGCCCTGCGGGTAGTGCTTGAGGAAGGTTTAGAAGCCAGTTGGCGGCGCCACCGTCAAGTGCACGAGGTCCTTATTCGCGAGATGCGTAAGCTGGAGATCGAGCCCGCTGTGACGGAATCGATCCGGGCGCCCATGATCAACGCTATTCGTATTCCCGAGGGCGCGGACGACGCAAAGGTGCGGCAACGTTTGTACGATGATTTCAATATCGAGATCGGCGCCGGCCTTGGTCCACTCAAGGGCAAAATCTGGCGTGTCGGCTTGATGGGACACGGTGCCCGGGTGGAAAATGTCGAGTTGCTGGCGAATGCCCTGAAAAGATTAATGTGACTCACGTCCAAGGAAGAGATTGATTCTCACGGGATGCTTCTTCGTACAGGTCGAGGGTTTGAATCTTGTATTTCACTGTAGGGGCGACCGGCCGGTCGCCCCTACTGCGATGAGAGGACTTTGCTTTTCTGAGTCAATTCGACGGGTGTGACAAACTCCTTGCGAATGAAGCCAGCCAGACTGGCATCATCCGCCCGCACTTCAACCCAGTCGCCGCGCGCTGAAATAACCGTGACTTTAGTCCCCGGCGGGAATTTGCCGAGCGCGGGAGACTCAAAGTTCGGCTCCTGGCGAACTGCGGTTGGATGCTTGATTTGATACATCCGAGTTGGCGATTTTAATTCCGGCTTTTGCTCGGCCTTAGTTTTATTGGACAGCGGCGCGGTTTTAGCAACTGGTTCGCTCCGCTTTAAGCCCTCCGGGGCTTGGTTTTGTTGAATCGCCTGCGCATTCATTTTGGCAATGGCGGATTTCTCGCTGAATTGGCCGAGGGTTTTTTCCCACTGCACGATCGTGGTGATGTCCATTCCTTCGCGAACGAACAAGATTGGGCAATTGATCGTTGTGCTGTCTGTTATGATTTCCGGAAACGTCCACTTGGACGCCTCGCCCAGCACCGCATTCTTAAATTCATTGTCCGCGATGCGCGAGATGAGTTCCTTTACATGAGTAACATCCCCGGAGGGGCTGACGGTTAGTTGGAGCAGCATTCCACCCATGAGGGTTGGATCTCTCTCACTTTCCTCTCGGTAGAATTCACGTAGGCCCTGCAACTGGCTTTCGAGTCTGGTCGCGATCCTGGACTCTTCAACCTGTCCGCCCTTGAAAGCCTTGGCATTTAAGCCCAGATCCGGCGCTACGACGACCACATTACCCAGCGCGATGTTCCAGGTGCGATGGGTTGTCTTTTTCTGCCCGTCTGCGGAAGAGTCCTTTCCCGTCGCTGCGGTTCCATCCTCTGACTTGGACCCCATTTGTGATGCCAATAGGATTAAGCCCGCACCGAAAACACAACTGGCGAGCGCTATCACGACTCTCCGGCCTCCAGGCCGCCCTCTGTTTTCTAACTTGTTGCCGTTCATCAAAAACCTCCCCCGATTCGTTGAGGGGCGAAAAATGAGCAATTTTTATACCGCGCTTACACCAGTGTCTTCAAGAGAAAACGATCTCTCCCGAGAGAAAGCGTTGTCTGTTAGTGGACACACCTGTCTCAAGTTGGCAATCTTTCTGCGGTCAAAAAAACGATAAATGCAACATCGATTTTATTGCTGGTTAGTAGTCGCCAAGGATTGCCTGTTTCCACGTACAATTTTCGATGCAAGCCTACCCTTGACGAACTCCTCTTGCTTAGGGTCGATGCAAATGGAAAATTTTCATTTCCCGCACAGATTTCTCTGACATAGAGGAAGCTACCGCGGAGCCTCAACCAAAAAGACAAACCCGATTCTACCACGAAGGAGGACCAGCACGAAGTAAGAAAAATCTAACCGCAAAGAGCCTAGCGCGGCCAAGCCGCAACCAAAACTCGGAATATCTCGCGCAAAGGCGCAAAGCATGTCCTGAGCAACGTCGAAGGGGCCGCAAAGAAATTAAACTTCCGAACTTGGCGCTCTTGGCGTCTTGGCGCGAGCAAATCACCGTTTTGAATAGCCACGGGCCACCAGAAAATTTGCGCAAGCTGCGAAAACTTTTGAGCATAGCAGTGTGACTTGCCGTCTTTAGAAATAGCAGCGAAATTCTCGCAGCGCAGATGTCTGCGCTTTTGCTGGATCGCGGGTTATCCCTCTTAAACTTTTCCGCTTGATGGTGTATATGCTTCCGATCTAGGATGGCGTGAGCGAGAGTGGTGGTGTATCGACTGAGACCGGTGCGACGCTCTGCTGACGCGCCAAGAAATTATGGAAAGCACAGGAGGCTCCCCAATGAAATGTATCGCTTTGTTGGTTTTTTTCCTTTTTCTACCAAGTCCCGGACTTTACGCCCAAGCGCCATTTTATCAGGGCAAGACGGTGACCTTAATCGTCGGTTCTGGCGCAGGCACCGCGTACGATATGTACGGGAGGCTGCTCGCCAACTACATCGGCAAGCATATTCCGGGAAATCCGAACGTGATGGTGCAAAACATGCCAGCGGCCGGCGGCATGGTGGCGGCGAACTTCGTGTACGAGGTTGCCAAACCTGACGGCTTGACCATCGCATCGATCAATCCGGCACATTATTTCAACCAGCTCCAAGGCAACAAGGAAGTGAAATTTGACTGGACCAAATTCACCTGGCTCGCCAGTTCCGACAAGTCCGAACACATGCTTTACATGCGATCCGACGCGCCGTACAAGACGATACAAGATGTTCGCAAAGCAGCCGAACCGCCCAAATGCGGTGCCACCGGTACCGGAACCAGCGGACACTATATTCCGCGCATGCTTGAAGAAGCCTTGGGCACAAAGTTTACCATCGTAACGGGCTATGCCGGCGGCAACGAAATCGATTTGGCTACCGAGCGAAACGAAGTCGTGTGCCGCTCGTTCACCACGGCGGCGTACTTCGCGCGCGAGCCTTACCATACGTGGCGCAAAAAAAACTTTGTCCGGATACTCGTCCAAACCGGGCATAAGCGGGACCCGCGGTTGCCGGAGACGCCCTTGCTCAGTGAGCTCATGGACGAAGTCAAAACCCCGTGCGAGGTGTGTGACGGCAAGCGTTTCAAGGATGAGGTACTGGGCTATAAACTGAATGGTAAATCAATCAGCGATGTGCTGGTGATGAGTGTGGGGCAGGCGCTCGACTTCTTTACCATCCCGGAAATCGTGCGCAAGCTGCAAGCCATG
>JAHKKJ010000258.1 GCA_020027655.1 Deltaproteobacteria bacterium
GCTGGTGGCACCGAGAAGTAACGCAGCATTGGTGAGCGCTTCGCGGCCCACACTTTCGGGAAACCAGATCGCTCCGAACCCGAGCTGTTCGAGTTCCGCGGCAGCCTCTTTCGCCTTGGCGGCAGGCTGATAATCAAGCTGTGCGGTCCAGATTCCGATCGGTCCCAGTTCCATCGACGAGGAGTTCATATAGTGCTCCTTTCGTTAGGGAATCGACTCAGGAATGTTTGCAGCTCGCGATGCCGATAATGAATACTCTATCAAACGGGAACGGTAAGGAAAGGCGTGACTTGCTGAATCGGCAGTAGGCAGGAGACGAAAGGATAAAGGATTCAACGACGGTAGCCACATCTCTTCCTTATTCTGTTACGCCTTCGCGCGACGAAGCTCCGGCGGCGCCCCACAATTTGCGCACAGCCGGCGCCGCCATCACGATCAAGATGAGCACCGTAGCGACGACAAATGCGAGGCTGATCGGCCGGGTGACGAACACGGAGGGATCTCCGCGCGAGACCTGCAACGCCCGCCGTAGGTTTTCCTCGACCATCGGCCCGAGCACGAACCCGAGCATCATCGGCACCGGGCTACAATCGAGCATTCGCCAAACAATGCCGAGGACGCCGAAGATCGCCATGAGATAGATATCGAACGAACTGCTGTTCACGCTGTAGATACCGATGGCGGAGAACGCCATGATAGCGGGGAAGAGCAGGCGATAGGGCAGCTTGAGCAGTCTCACCCACATGCCGATCAGCGGCAGATTGAGCACGAGCAGCATCACGTTGCCGATCCACATGCTCGCGATCAGCCCCCAGAAGAGATCGGGCTTGTCGGTCATCACCTGCGGGCCGGGCGCAATGCCGTAAATCATCAGCGCGCCGAGCATGAGCGCCATCGTCCCGCTTGCAGGAATCCCCAGGGTGAGCATCGGGATAAACTTGCACTGCGCGTCGGCGTTGTTGGCGGACTCGGGTCCGGCCACGCCCTCGATGGCGCCCTGGCCGAAGCGCGACGGGTCTTTGCCGAGTTTTTTCTCGATCATATAGGAGGAGAACGAGGCGATCGCCGGTGTCGTGCCTGGCAGCACGCCGAAGAACGCCCCGACTCCGGTTCCCCTGACAATCGGGCCAAAAGAGCGCTTCAAATCCTCTCTGGTGGGGAAAAGGTTCATTACCTTCGAAGTGAAAACCTGGCGCTCCTCGGGGTCGCTCAGGTTGCTCAAGATTTCGCCTACCGCAAACACTCCCACGGCGATTGTCACGACCCCAATCCCGTCGGCCAGCTCGTAGAATCCGAAGGCGAAACGCTTGATCCCAGAATTGACATCGGCGCCGACGATGCCGAGTAACAACCCCACGACAACCATGGCGAGCGACTTCACCATGTTGCCGTGCGCGAGCACCGCCGCGGCCACCAGCCCCATCAGCATCAGCGAGAAATACTCCGCTGAGCTGAACTTCAGTGCGAACTCGGCGAGTGGTGGGGCGAAAAACGCGATCAACAAGGTGCAGACGGTACCGGCGAAAAACGAGCCGATCGCCGCGATCGCAAGAGCCGCTCCGGCGCGCCCCTGACGCGCCATCTGGTAGCCGTCGATGCACGTCACCACGGAGGCCGTCTCGCCCGGAAGATTGACCAGAATGGAAGTGGTGGAGCCGCCGTACATGGCGCCGTAGTAGATGCCGGCGAGCATGATCATTGCGGCAACCGGCGGCACGTTGAAGGTGAGCGGTAGCAGCATCGCGATGGTTGCCATCGGCCCGATACCCGGAAGCACGCCGATCAAGGTGCCTACCAGGACGCCGATGAAGCAGTAGAATAGATTCTGCAGAGAGAGCGCCACGCTGAACCCGAAGATCAGGTTGTTGAAGAGTTCCATGGCGATGGCGTCAGAAGCCTTTGATCAATGGGTACGGCAGCCCGAGGCCCCAGCTGAACACGGCGACGGAGAATCCGGTCAGGATTAGCGTAAGCAGCAGGACCTCGACGAACTTGAACTCCCGCCCCGCAGACGCCGACCCGAAGATGAGCACCGCCAGCGCCGGTATGAAGCCCGCATGGGTCATCAAAACCCCGAACGCGAGCAGTGAGAGGGGCAGCACGATCAACGCTCGAATCGAGCAGTGAACCGTGATCTTTTCGCCGCTGCGCAGTCCCATGATCATGACGTAGAGGCCGAACAGGACGAGGATGCCGCCGAGCACGCTCGGGAAGTAGCCGGGTCCCATTCGCATCGTGCTGCCGAAGGAGTAACCACGGGCGATCAGGACCGACACAGCGCCGGTCGTGATTAACATGATGCCGGCCCAGAAATCTTTGTTGTTACGCAACGCGATCTTCATTGGTGATTACATTACAATACGGTCTCACCACGAGGCACGCCCTCTGCGCTGGTAGGTTCAAAACGTTCAATACGTTCAAGTTGTTCAACGAATTCATTTCGCCCGGACGGCTTGAACGATTTGAACGGCTTGAACTACTTGAACCGGTGCGCACAGCATTCTATGTGCCCTTTGCGGTTAAATTTCGTTTCCTGAACTCCTACTCCGCTTTGATGTTGGCTTCCTTTATGACCTTTCCCCATTTGGCCGTCTCGACAACTATATACGGGCCGAACTCGGCGGGGGTCATTTTGTCCACTTCTGCGCCTTGGTCCCCGAACAGCTTCTGTGTCTCCGGCGAGCTCAGGATAGCCGAGATTTCCTTGTACAGCCGGTCGATGATCGGGCGCGGGGTGCCTGCGGGCGCAAGGACGCCCCACCAGTTGTTCGCCTCGTAGCCGGCGACGCCGGCCTCGGCGATCGTCGGCACATCGGGTAAGGAGACGCTGCGCTTCGCTCCGCCGGTGCCCAGCGCCTTAACCTTACCGGACTTGATATGGGGCATGAACTGAATGAGCGAGCCAAGCGCGGCCTGCGTATGACCTCCAATCACGTCGATCATCGCCGGACCGCCGCCTTTGAACTGAACGATGCCTATGTCGGCCCCGGTCAGTGATTTGAACAACTCGCTGCCGAGATGCTGGAAGCTGCCGACGCCCGCCGACGCGAAATTCAGCTGGCCGGGTTTTTCCTTGGCGAGCGCGATGAGCTCTTTTACGGAGTTGACCGGAACGCCCGGATAGACGGCAAGAACGTTCGGGCCGGTTCCAAGCTTGGCGATCGGGGCGAAGGCTTTGACCGGATCGTACGAGAGTTTGTAGAGCGAGGTATTGATCGCGTATGCGGAAGAGATGATGAGCAGAGTGTAACCGTCGGGCTCCGATTTCGCTGCGGCTTCAGTGCCGATGACGCCTCCTGCCCCGCCGCGGTTGTCCACGACAACTTGTTTGCCGAGCCGTTCGGTCAATTTGGTGGCGATGAATCGTCCCACGATGTCGTTGCTGCCGCCCGGCGGAAAAGGAATGATGAGGCGCACGGTCTTGGTCGGATAGCTCTGTGCCGCGGCCATCCCGACGCACAACGCAACCGCACATACGAGGATCATCGCGAAGAGACTTTTCACTTTGTGCTTCATTTCGCCTTCCTCCTTACTCTTTGTTCTCCAGAAACGTTCCAAACGTTCAAGCAGTTCAATCGCTTCGCTCCGTTCAATCACTCCACTCAGCTTCAAACGTTTTTAACCGCTTGAACGATTTGAACGGTGATAGCCTCACGAAGAATCCCGTGGAACGGTTGCATTCTATATCCAATGCGCCACAGGCGGTCAAACTTCGTTGCATCCGTAGAACTTAGCTTCAGGTTGCAGGGCGGTCAGATTATCAGTAATTTGCAGGCTGCTCAAAAAGATCTCAGAGGTGAGGCGCGGACGGCTTGAACGCTTTGAACGGTTTGAACCATTTGAATTTTTCGTTTCCGCAGCGTGCTGGAGGCTATCCATGAAGATCGCAGTGATCGATGACTATCAAGACGTGTTCCGTACCCTTGGGTGCTACCCAAAACTCCAGGGGCACGAGATCCTAGTCTATAACGATACAGAAAAGGATCCGGATCGTCTGGCCGAGCGCTTGAGAGAGGCCGAAGCCGTCATCCTGACCCAGGCACGCTCGCCTTTTCCGCGCGCGTTGATCGAGCGTCTGCCGAAGCTCAAGCTCATTAGCCAGACCGGGCGCAGCACAGGACACATCGACATCGACGCCTGCACTGAGCACGGGGTGGTGGTTTCGGCGGCCGGCAAGGCCACGGCGCATCCGACCGCGGAGCTTACCTGGGGTTTGATCCTCGGCGCGCTGCGGCACATCCCGTACGAAGCGCAGCGGCTGAGAGAGGGGCACTGGCAATCGACGGTCGGGGTTTGCGTTAAGGGAAAAACGCTCGGCATCTACGCCTATGGCCGCATCGGCAGCCTCGTGGCGAATGTGGGACGCGCCTTCGGCGCGCGCGTAGTGTGCTGGGGTCGAGAGGGTTCGCTGGCGCGCGCGAGAGAAGCCGGATACGAGATCGCGCAAAGCCGAAGCGTCTTCTTCGCTCAAAGCGACATCCTGAGCCTCCATCTACCGCTCAACAGCGAGACGCGCGGCATCGTCACCGCTGGGGACCTCGCGTCCATGAAACCCACAGCGCTTATCGTCAACACCAGCCGCGCCGGGATCATCGCCGAAGGAGCGCTGGTCGAGGCTCTAAAAGCCGGTCGCCCGGGTTTTGCAGCGGTGGATGTGTTTGAAGATGAACCGCTGACCGGCTCAGCTCACCCGCTGCTTAAAATGAATAACGTGATTGCCACGCCTCATCTGGGTTACGTCGAGAGGGAAAATTATGAGCTCTATTACGGACTCGTCGTCGATCAGATTCTCGCCTACGCGGGCGGCAGCCCCATCAACGTGCTCAATCCCGAGGCGATTGGCAGGAAGTAAATAAGAAAAATGGCCGTTAAGAGACGTCCGGCGGAACGGATAGGGGGGAAGGATTGGTCGGATCATCCCGCAACGGACTTGCGCTACTTGATCTTGGCCAATTGTTGGCGAATCTGTTCGTTGGAAGGTCGTTTCTTGTAATCCACCTCGATGAATTTCCACTGCACGATGCCGCGTGGGTCGATCACATAGGTAGAAGGATGTGGCCAGCCGGAACCGTCAGGGTTGAATATACCGTAGCGGTTGATGACTTTGCGGTCTTTGTCTTCCAGCAGCGGGAAGTCGAATTCACCTTCGAACCGGTTGCGGAGCATTTGGGCGAATTTTTTGGAGTCTTCATGGCTGTCGACGCTGACCGCGAGGATCTGGACTTTTTCTTTCTGCTGTTTCGTCAATAAACTTTTCAGCTTCCCGAGCTGTTCTATGCAGAACGGTCACCAAAAGCCGCGGTAAAAAACCAAAACCACCGTCTTCTTCCCGCGAAAGTCCGACAAAGTAATGTTCTTGCCGTCCATGTCTTCAAGGGTGAAGTCGGGCGCGGGCTGCCCTACTTTGATTCGCTGCAGATCCGTTGGACTCAGATCGGTGCCATCCTTTGGACCCAGTTGGGCCGACGCCGAGGAATAGCTGAACGATAAGACCAACAACAGAACGAAAATCATTTTGAGTAGCATGGTCCCCCTAATTCCGCTGGACAGGTTTAGTTTATATCTCACGACTTTTTGGTCGCTACAATACGATGTCGGAAATTGCGATCTGCAATGGCGCGAAAGAGATTTGGAGTCACGTGTTTAAACCAGCAGATCAACGCCAACCAACGCGGCAGCACGATTTCGAAGCGCCTGCCCTCGATGGCCTTGATTACTGCTGCTGAGACAAATTCCGGGGTGACGACCAACGAAGCGGGAGACTTCGGCGGCGTGTCGGCGAACAATTTGTTGAAGTCTGTTCGCACCGGACCGGGGCAGATAACGGATACGTTGATTCCAAGGGGTGTGAGCTCGTAATAGAGGCTTTCACTGAGCCCGTTCATGGCGAACTTCG
>JAHKKJ010000022.1 GCA_020027655.1 Deltaproteobacteria bacterium
GATTTTGTGGCGCCGCTTCCATCGCTGCGGTAACGATCACAGGACGAAGCGCCCAAAGAAGCGCGCCGAGAGCGGCGAGCGCTACGGCCAAGAGCGGCCCGGAGCCGAGGTGTGGAATAGCAACGATGACAGCTACGCTGGAGAACGAGAATACAGCGATCAGGTTTTTGTGGCCGAAACGATCGGATATCCAGCCGACGAAGGCCGGCGCGACGCCGGCAAAAAAGTAGAGTAATGATAGGTACGCTCCGACAGCGCCGGCGGAGAGTTTTAGGTGCAACGACAAATAAAGCGGTAGGAACGCGCTCAGCGCCGTTTGCCCCATGGCGCGCAATGTGGAAACCGCTACTAGACTGAAGACGGTTTTATTTTTGAGCACATCATCCCAAAGGGCGCGGCGATAATCTCGCCGCTGAGGCACCGCAACACCATCTTCAGCGCCGAACAACGCGTAAAGGAGCCCGATGGCCAGGCCGGGAATCGCCCAGATTTGAAGCGCGGTCCGCCAGTCAACGAAGGTGATCAAGAGACCCAGCGCGAGGGGCCCAATCACTTCTCCCAGATTTGCGCTGCTATCGTGCACGCCCAAAGCAAACGCGCGCTTCTCCCGATACGCGGCAGAGAGAATCGCCAGCGACTGCGGGTGAAAACCTCCTCCTCCAGCGCCGCCTAGCGCCATGAAGAGCAGCAAAACGGGAAAGCTCGAAGCCGCGCTCAGCCCGAGACAGCTAAGGCCGATCATCCCGAGGCAGAGCCCTAAAAAAAAGTTTCGCCGGCTTGCGAGGTCGGCGAAAAATCCCGAGGGAAAGCTGGCGACACCCGCCATCAACGTGCGCGCGGAAGCGAGGGCGCCGGCCTGCGCCAGGCTCAAGCCCAACGCAGTGGTAATTAGCGGCAGGATCACCGCGATCACGCCGTTGAAGAGATGCTCGACCATATGGGCCGTGGAGTTCGCCGCGAGCCGGCCCCAAGCGGCAAGCGGTGGTGCGAGGGTTTGCGTGGTGTCGATTTTCGCCAATGAATTTCTCCTGGTAACGGTTAAGCTTGATCAATAAAGCAAATCGATAAAAGGTTCAAATCGTTCAAGCGGTTCAAAACGTTCAAGACGATTGTGGAGTTCAAGGTTCAAGGTTCTTAAACACTTCGAAGCAGCTTGGTTGATGAAGCGACTGTCGACGAAGTCTTCCGGTTTGGAAACGTACGAAGTCGTAACCTTGAATGGTTTAGAAACTAGCTGAAGCGGCGGATCGGCGTCAATGGTCGGACGTGTATTCAATTGGGTATGCAGCTCCCCTGTCTTTAGTCTCTCAAATTGACGCGCGAACTCGATCTATCTTTCGGTGCGTGCTAGATTAGGATCTCTTTGCAGTTCTCGCTTCGTCTCTAACCCGACAGGCTTAGCAAAGAAACTTTTATTGAGTCAGCGATCCGATGGCAGCGGGAAAATCCCAGTCACTGTGGACGTCTACGTTTGCTTTACTCTGTTGCGCGCAGTTTTTCGGCTCGGCGCAACATGCGCTGCTGCAACCGACATTTCCCCTTTACATCACCTCCTTGGGCGGCACACCGTTCAAAGTGGGTTTGGTGATCGCTTGCTTCGCAGTGACGAGCGTGGTGTTCCGGCCGCTCATCGGCGGCTGGGCTGACAGGTGGTCGGAAACGCGGGTCCTCATCTGCGGGCTGCTGTTGTTATCCGTTGCGATGTTTTTCTGCTTTATTCCTTTCGCGGAAACAACGATGTTCGCTAACGCCTTGCGGGGGCTGGGTTGGGCAGGACTCAGTGCCGCTGGTTATTCACTGTTAGCCCTCAGCGCCCCGGCGGAACGTCGCGGCGAAGCCTCGGGATATTATAGTGGCGTCCAAGCCAGCGGTACGATCTTCTTGCCGGCCGTCGCGCTCTGGCTCATCGATGCTCCGTTCGGCGGTTTTCGAACGGTTTTTGTCGTTGCCATTGCTTTGGCCGCCATCGGCGCGGGCACCGGTGCGCTCCTCGCGCGCCACGCACCGCTACCAACTCACAACCGGCATGCGGTCTCCTCTGCGCCGTGGTGGCGGGAAATTCTAAATGTTTTGGACCGAGAAATTATCCTAGCAGCCGTGCTTTCATTTGGTTCTCATATCACTTTTCCGGCAGTGGCGAGTTTTTTGGTACTTTACGCACAGGAAATCGGTATCGAAAACATCGGCTGGTTCTATGTCGCCTCTGGAACGACGAGCCTCCTCGCTCGTCCGATGTTAGGGAAAGTGTCCGACCGGATGGGCCGGCGGCGAGCCTTGCTTGCGTGCTTTATGTTTCAAGCTGTCGCTCTGATGGCGCTGGCCTTCGCTTCCAACCTCATCGGCTTGATTATTCCCGGCACGCTCTACATGGTGGGTCTAGCGATGGCTAGCGCAACCACCTTGGCGATCGCAATGGAACAGGCCAAACCCGAACGAAGAGGCAGAGCCATGGCCACATTTTCCGTTGCTCTTCCCCTCAGTAACGGCATCGGGGCGCTGATTTGCGGCAGCTTGGTCGAGTCCTTTGGATATTTTTGGATGTACCTCGTAGCTGCCTGCATCGCGGCGGGTGGTCTCCTGGTAACCATCGCGAACCGCGGGCACTTAAAATAAAGAAACCGTTCAAAACGTTCGAAGCGATTCCGCCGTGGTTCAAGGTTCATAGTTCCAAGTAACCGACAAGACACAACAGTCAGCTGTCAGGCTTTTTCTTTCTCATTCCTCCTTCCACCATCTTGTATTCGAACAGACGGCATTCGAGGGCGCCGTTGTAAAGCGGGGTGCGCTTGGACGCGGCGAGGCGGATGAGCTTGGGCAGCCGCATGTCGCCGCTGAGCAGGTAGGCACGCCAACCGCTGAATTGCTTCTTCAATACGTCGCCGAGCTTTGGGTAAAACTCCGCCAGTGCTTGCTGCTCGCCAAGACGAACACCGTAAGGCGGGTTAGTGACGATGATACCCTCCTTTGCCGGGGCGGAGATGTCCAGGACGTTGGCCCGCTTAAGACTCACGACTTTCTCCAATCCGGCCGCCATGAGATTAGCGCGGGCCGCTTTCAGCACGTCGCCGGAGGAATCGCTGCCGTAAATCGCCAGCGGCACTTTGGGTTTTTGCCGGCCCGCGCTTCGTTGCCAGAACTCCCGCCAACGGTGCGCATCGAAATTTTTGAATTTCTCGAAAGTGAAATGGCGCCCCAGACCAGGCGCGACATCGAGGGCCATGTGCGCCGCTTCCAGCAGGATCGTGCCGCTGCCGCACATGGGATCGAGCAGCGGAGTGACGGGGACCCATCCGGCCAAGCGCAGAATTCCGGCGGCGAGATTTTCCCGAAGCGGCGCTTCTCCCGTGGCCATGCGTTGGCCACGCTTGAACAGCGGCTCCCCCGTGGTGTCCAGATAAAGCGTAAAATCGCGATCCGTGAGATGGCCCTGGATTGGAATATCGGGCTGGCGGGTATCCACGTCGGGGCGGCGGCCCGAGAGCCGGCGGATTTTGTCGCACACCGCGTCTTTAATTTTAAGCGTGACGAAATTGAGACTGGTAAGCGGACTCTTCGTCGCGGAGACATCGACCCGGATCCTTCGAACCGGATCAAACCAATCGGTCCATGGCAGTGCGTAAGCGGCGCGGTAGATATCGTCTTCGTTGCGATAACCGCCGGTTGCCACCTGCCACAGAACGCGGCTGGCGATACGGCTTTCGAGATTGGCTCGGTAGCAAACGAGGAAATCACCGCCGAACCCGACGCCGCCGCCGACGGCATGAATTTTTTCTGCCTTGAGTTGCTGTAGTTCCTCAGCCAAAAGCGGCTCCAGGCCGCGGGGACAGGTAGCAAAAAAATTTTCCATGCGAGCTTGGGTTTCAGTAGTTCGAGCCAATCAGTGCTCGATAGATTGATCCAAAATATACCGTTTGATACGAGTAATTGATAACAGCGCAGCGATCTACCCGCCGGAAGACCGGAAAGGCTCGCCGCTAGGTCACTCTGCTGTGAATAATGCAGGCGAGCGGCCAATGTTGCCGCTCTAAGATATTTTCCTTTCGTATTGACGCCATGAAATGTCCGGCAGCCGTAATCGGCAGAAAGCAAATGGCAGGTCGCGTGAGGTATCGGCTCGTGGTATAGGGGGGCCCTAACATGGAGACCGCACAGTTCGATGAGCTGGCCGCCTGGATCACCGCGGCTGGCTTGGCAGGCGAGCCCGAAACGGCAACGCTTGCAGGTTTTTGTGAGCGCGCCTTGGCTTTCGGTTTGCCCCTCGCCCGCGCGACCGTGCTCATCGACACGCTGCATCCGATTTACGAGGGCCGGGCCTTCGGCTGGAAACGCGACAAAGAGGAAGCAACGCTCAGCGAGTATGGCCGCGAAGGCGAGGACTCGGAACGCTGGCTGCGGAGCCCGTTTTATCGTCTCGAGGAGTCCGGCGAGTTGCTTCTGAGGCGGCGGCTGACCAAGGAGACGGAGGCAGAATTCCCTATTTTTTCCGATTTGCGCGCGGCTGGCATGACCGAGTACCTGGCGATGGCGAACCGGTTCGCCGCCGAAGGGATCATCGGCGACATGGATTGCGTCTACTCTTCCTGGGCCACGGACGTTCCGGCGGGCTTCCACGATGCCGACGTCGCCGAACTCTGCCGGCTCATGCCTTTGCTCGCGCTCACGGTGAAAGCCGCTTCGCTGGCGCGGATTGCCGGAACCCTGGTCGAGACCTATCTCGGCCGCGACGCCGGCCGGCGAGTTCTACGAGGCCGCATCTCGCGCGGCGTCGCCGATCGGATAGAAGCCGTTCTGTGGTTCAGCGACCTCCGCAACTACACACGGATCACCGATACGGCGCCTCCCGAGCAGATCATTCCCCTACTCAACGATTACGCCGATGCGATCATCTCTGCCATTCATGAACAAGGGGGCGACGTTTTGAAACTGATCGGCGATGGCACCTTAGCCATGTTCACGGCAGAGGATCGCGGCCGAGCCTGCCACGCGGCGCTCGCTGCTGCTACCGCCGCTCGCCGCGCGGTCGCCGTGGTGAACCGGCGCCGGGCCGCAGAGGGTCTGCCCACTACCGATATGTACCTCGGTCTGCACATCGGTGAGGTCTTCTACGGCAACATCGGCAGCAAGGATCGACTCGATTTCACAGTCGTCGGTCCAGCCGTCAACGAAGCCAGCCGGATCGCCGCTATGTGCCGCTCCGTCGATCAGCCAGTGCTGGTCTCTTCCACCTTCGCTTCGGCTATCGGCGAGCCAAAAAGCCGCCTGGTCTCGGTCGGGCGCTACGCTTTACGCGGGGTTGGACGACCTCAAGACTTATTCACCTTCGATTACGATCCGGCAGATCAATGCTAGCGCAGGCTGTTGCGCCGATGCTTGTGAGGAAGATAGTGTGCGGAAGTTTTTTCTCTTGCGCTTATCGCTCTGACAGCGGTTATGGAGCGCGGCTTTGAACCCAGGCCCTAGAGTTTTCCCTGCGACCTCAGATACTCGATTCGCTCTCTAACAATTTCTCCCAAGTCCAAGGTGGGTAAACCATCAGGGAGCACAAGCGATTCCGCGCCGAGCTGAGAAATCTTCTCGTTGAGGTTATGAAGATTAGAGCGGATACGCTCGTAGTCTTCGAGGTATTGCCGACACGCCAAAATATTATCGTCGATCTCCTCCAAACATTTGCACAATCTCCGGCTTTCTTGGCTGAAGATCTGGCGCAGATGATCGACATTCGCCTGTATGATCTGTTCCTCCACAGGCCGTATTTGCTTCGCAATCTCGCTCTTCATGTCCTGCAATGCTTGCAACAGTCGTTCGAATGATTCTTCCTCTCTCATGAGATCCTCCGGCATTTGTATTCTTGGCTCTTTCATCGCGATATAGTGCTTAACGAGTGACTCTGACACTCTTTTTTGGACGATCGACAAAGCCGCCTTGGTATCGCGGATTTTCTCCTCAATTCTTGTTTCATCTGCCAGCAATTTTGCCAGCCTTTCGACCGCCGTGGATGCGGGCACCATTCTATCCTCCCGAAACTCACTCGGCTCCATTGGGTTGCGATCCCTATGCACAGACAAGCCTTGTTTCTACCGAGTCCAAATCTAAACTGCAAGCGCGCATTGCGAAGTTGCTTTTAGCACGCAAAACGGTTCAAGCCAACCGCCATCATTAAATCTTCTCCTCCTAGGAGAAAACACCACGGCGGACCAGGAAATTATCCACAGCTGTGCATAAGTCCAGTTTAGTACGAAACAACAAGTTCTTACCTGAAAGGCTCCACAGACTTATAAACAGATGCGCAGTTTTGAGAGCAAAATTTTTCTTCAGCAGCACGATTTTTTTCTTGACAATTTAAGAGGTCGTGACTATGAAATGCTCCTCGCGGCACTTGCAGGAAAAAAATTTTCGCTCGTACAACAACAAGAAAATTCATCGCTGTCTCGGAGTTCGGAGCGGAGTTCAAAAAAGCGCACGGCTAAAGGTCTAAAAGGAGGACAAAGAAATGATCGAACTTCTTAGCTCGCAAGAAGATGAAGGAACCTTTGAAAGTTATTTTGGGTTTCGGGAAACGCCATTCGGTGTGACGCCGGACCCTCGCTTCTTCTACAGCCACCCGCTCTATCTGGAAGGATTGGCGGCCTTGGTTTACGGAATCAAAGCCAAGAAGGGGTTAATGCTGCTCACCGGGGAAGTGGGAACCGGCAAGACGATCCTCCTGCGTAAACTCATGCGCCAACTTGAGACGACCGTCCAATTCGTCTTCATCTCCAGCAGTCATATTACTTCTTACGGGCTCGTCGAACTCCTGATCCAAGACCTCGGGCTGGTTAACAAGGAAAAAAATCGATTAGAAATGATCCACGAGCTCAATGAGCATCTGCTGCAGCAGCTCAAAAGGGGTCACACCGTGGCGTTACTGATCGACGAAGGCCAAAATCTTAGTGATGACGCGCTCGAAGGCCTCTGCAGTCTCTCCAATTTAGAGACCGAAGAGGAAAAGCTGCTCCAGATCGTTCTGGTAGGACAACCGGAACTAGCGACTCGATTGACTAAGTCCTCGTTTCGGCGAATCAAGCAAAGGATTGCCATCCATCACCGGCTTCAATCGCTGCAGACCGTAGGGGAGGTAGAAGACTATATCCGTCACCGTCTCCGGGTCGTGGGCTACGACGGCCCGGAGATTTTTAATAGAGAAGCCATCGAAGCCGTTTGGTACTATTCGGCGGGAACGCCGCGTCTCATCAATATCGTCTGCGACAGTGCACTGGCGATGACCTGCCAGACTTTCAAAAAGAAGGTCTCGGCCTATACGGTTATGAAGGCGGCCAGCGCGCTCCTTTTGGAGCGTGGACACGAAGCCCCCAAGCTCGGAGTAACGGAAGTTGGAGCGCCCAGAGTAAAGACTCCGGCAAGGATCCATCCAAAAAGGACTGACTCAAACGGAACTGAAGTCAACACGGAGGATCCGCTTCAAAGCCCCGTCGTCCGTCTTGACGCCACCGACCAGGTGCCGATATCCGAGATGGAGGCTAATACCACTGTAGTCTGCGCGCAATTTTTCGATTATATGACGCGCATCGCCACCGCAGCTATGGGACCGATGGCCCATCTGGTTCTCCGTGATCAAATTGCCGCGCTGGGCGAATCGCGGGACGCCTTTCCGCGAATAAAGCTCAGACAACTCGTCGACTTGGTTAGCCGGGAGATTTTGAATGAGACGATGAGAGACCGTTTTCAGAACATGATGTTCCAAGAGATGGATGCGCTCCAACCTCTGCGTGTCTGACAAGGAGAAACAATGGATCAAGAATCACGACGGGTCAGCCTTAAGTGGAAGATCGGCGGCACCTTTGCCGGGGTGATGTTGCTCTTGGGACTTTTTGTGCTGGTCGCGGTCTATCAGGTCACTAAAAACGCCCTGCGCGATCAACTCGATCAGCGAGTTCTGCTCTTAGCCAACACTTTAAGCGATGCCGCCGCCGGACACATCGCCGGCGGAAATCTTTTGGCGGTTCATGCTCTCGCAAGAAAATATACGCTTCTCGACGGCGTGGCATTCGCTTTTATCGAAAACAGTAAAGGAGAGGTCATTGTCCATACCTTGGGAGACTTTCCTCCGGAACTCCAGCCAGGACTTCCGATCACGGGGCAACGGCAGCCTTACCGCCGAGAATTATCATTGTCAGGCAGAGCCGTGTACGCAACCGGCGTCCCCATTCTTGAGGGGCAGTTAGGAGCTGTGCATGTGGGATTCTGGGTCGATACCGTAGAAAAAGAGATCCAACGCACCCTGCTGCCGCTTGTGGGAATAATGGCCATCGTGCCCTTGATCGGCGCGCTGATCTCGTTTCTTCTGGCGTATTGGATTGTTCGACCCATCGTCGGCTTAACGGAAATCGCGGACAAGGTCACCATGGGTGACCTTGAAACGTCGGTCAGTGGAAAATGTGTAACATCGCGCGACGAGATTGGCGACCTGGCCCGTTCTCTAGAGCGTATGCGCTCGAGCCTGAAAGCAGCCATGTTGCGCCTGGGTCGAGAAACAGCGTGAGTTGCCGGCTCTTGCGGGATTCAAAGGAGCAAAAATGCCCACTCAATTAAAACAGCAGCACATTGGGTTATCGATTCTGCTTTGTATGCTTACGGTATTCTTCTATGACAAAGCCGGCGCCGCAGAAAGGCCGCTCGAGCAGCCGCCGGAGAAGGTCACTATTGCCTACAGCTCTATCTCAGGCAATATGGCTCCTTTGTGGGTAACCTACGAGCGCGGGTTCTTCCGTAAATATGGATTGGATGTGCAGATCGTTTTTATAGAAAGCGGCAGTACGACTGTGCAAAGCCTGATTTCTAAAGAAGTGGCCTTTGCCCAGATGGCAGGCGCGGGCGCTATCCAAAGTCGCCTGCGGGGGTCGGACGTCGTGATGATCGCGGGATTTCTCAACACACTGGACTATCAGCTCATGGTCGATAAGAGCATCACTCGGCCCGATCAGCTCAAAGGGAAGATAATGGCCGTTAGCCGGTTTGGCTCTTCGTCGGATTTCGCTACCCGCTATGCTTTGGAAAAATACGGCCTGGTACCTGAAAAGGATGTGACGATTCTAGAGATCGGCAGTCAACCGGCGCGGTTTGCCGCCCTTGAGGCAGGAAGAATCCAAGCGGCGATGGTCGCGGTACCTTTGACGCTTAAGGCGAAGGCTCTTGGCTTTCAGTCCCTGGCCGATCTTCAAATGCTCGGACTCGAATATCAACACACGGGTCTGGCGACGACCCAGGCGCTGATCAAATCACGGCCGGATCTTGTTCGTAACATCATGAAAGCCTACGTCGAAGGAATTCATTACTATAAGACCCACCGTGCGGAATCTTTAGCCATTCTTGCAAAGTATCTGAAGGCTGCCGACACCGACGTTTTGACCGAAGTTTACGAGGATATTGGCATAGCCCTCATTCCCCAAAAACCATACCCTACGCTGCGCGGCATTGCCGTGATGCTTCGGGAGCTGGCTACGAGAGATCCCAAGATCAAGGTCGCTCGGCCCGAGGAGTTTGTCGACCTAACCTTTATCAAAGAGTTGGATAGCTCCGGGTTTATTGACCGTCTGTACAAAACCCAACCGGCCGTGGCGAGCGGGGAAAAACCACGTCCCACGCCAGCTCTAATTACAGTTAAAGAGAAATCTGCGCCCGCCACTGAAAAAGCGAGACCGGGCGGGGGAGCGGCAGAATCAACCGCCAAATTTACTTCCCCAGATGGGTTGCGCCAATACACCGTAGAAAGAGGCGATACGCTAAGCTACCTGGCGCTTCGACACTATGGAGATCCGTTTAAGTGGGAAAAGATCTACGAGGCTAATAAGGAGACCATGAAAAATCCGCACTACATATATGTTGGGCAGAGGATTATCATCCCTTCCTGATTATTGGGTCACTACTTATAATTACGTTACTGCGATAATCCAACCGGGCAGGAACAGTGCCGCGACCTAGTTGTTTCCGGAACCCTTCTTCTCGTTCAGTTGGCGCTTCCAGCCTAGCGTTCTGGCCTGAGCGCCGATCTGTTCGGCCTCGGCAATCAGTCCCTTTTGTTGGTAGAAAATCGACAAACTGGTATAGGCCAGCTCATCGTCGGGAGCGATCTCGATGAGTTTCTTCCCCACTTGAATCGCCTCGTCCAGTTTTTCTTGGTGCGCGTAGGTCATCGCCAAAGCATGGAGGGCATCCACGTAGTTGGGATCCTCTCGAAGCGCTCGCTGATAGGCGGCAACGGCCTCGTCGAGCCTATCCTGGGTAAAAAGCTCCATCCCTTCGTTGTAGTGATCTTCCTTGCTCACAGCTTTTGCTAATTGGGTTTCGGATTTTCCGTGGATGCGATGGCGGTTTGGGGGGCAATGGAAGGCTGTGGATTGGCCTGCTCCGGACGACATTGTTGGAGCAGAAGTTTTTTCAGCATCACGGGATTGACCGGCTTTTTGAAGATCACGCCCTGCAGTCCCTCCAAACAGCTTCTCTTGATGATATGGTCTCTGTCGTAATTGAACGCGGTCATCAGTACCACCGGAAGATTAGGCATCTTCTTTTTTGACGCTTGATATAATTCGTAGCCGTCCATGTCGGGCATCACCACGTCGCTCAACAAAACATCGAATTCCTGCCGGCCCAGCCATTCCATGGCGACAACCCCGGATGCAGCAGTTTCAATGTTGCATCGTTCCTCTTCCAAAAGATCTTTGAGGGACTGACAGACACCGGCGTCGTCATCGACCACCAGAATTCTTAGCCCGCTCAACGGGTAGCGGCTGTCCGGCTTCGAGCGCTCCAAGCATTTCTTTGAGCCATCGACATGAAGATCAGTCATCATTTTGCCGTTGAGGTATTCCTTGGTGTCGTAATGTCCCTCCTCAGTCATCTGCCCGATTCGGCCCGTGATGTCCTGGATCTTCTTTATCTGAGACGCAACGCACTCAAGGCGCTCTGCTTCGACGACATAGTCTTCGTCGGTGGCGACCCGTCCAACATATTTCTGGAGCATGTCCACCTGGTTAACCAGGACCTCCAACGAATTGTTGATCTCGTGGGACAACCCAATGGCGAATTCGCAGAGTGTCGCCAGCTGGTCTCGCCGCCTGAGTTCGCGTATGTCTTTCGCAAAGCCGATGGAACCCGACTCCTTTCCATCATCGTCGTAAATAATGGATGCGGAGATCGCAACGGGAATTTTCTCGCCTTTTTTGGTTTTGAAAATAGTTTCAAAATTTCTGACCCGTCCTTTGCCCTCGCCTTCATCGGCCCGCATCTCCCCCATCACCCTGCGCGCTTCGTCAATATCAGGATAAACCTCGAGGACGTTCTTTCCCAAAACCTCTTCCGGTGAAAAACCCAGGTTCTGTCTGGCGCCGTCGTTGTAGAAAGTAATGGTGCCCTGCCGATCAACGGCAATGATAATGTCCGGACAACTCTCGACAAGCTTCTGAAAGTATTGTGGGGGAAGCGACATATTAGACTTGACGCATTCTAACATGATAAGTCGAACCTTTAGGCGAATGCAAGAGTCTGAGACGACATCATGTTAACGTGCCCTAAGCCGTAGGTCATCCCAAAAAGCCGCAACTCGATGCGACCAACGAGAGACACGCGCCAGCTTAATTGGTTCCTGGCATGGGCCGTCGTTTTTTGCGACATCGGCACATCCGTCTATTACGTTCCAGGGATTCTCTACAGCCACGTCCAAAATGCCACGCCGTTTTTCGTCCTGCTCACCACGGGCGGCTTCATTCTTCTCGCGCTCAAATACATCGAAATCTCGTGGCGCAATCCGGAAGGGGGCGGAGTGGTTACCATTACGACCAAAGCCTTTGGTCCGATGTGGGGCTGCCTGGGGGGCATGCTTATCACCGTGGACTATTTTCTTACCACGGCGATCTCCGCGGTTGCCGGCTTTCAATACATCGGCAGTGTCTTTCCCGCAGTTGACCATCACATCGTTCTTTTATCCTGTGTTGGGGTGGGTATCCTGGCCGCCCTCAATATCATTGGAATCAGGGAGAGCGCTACTGTTGCTCTCGTCATGGCCTGCTCTGCATTGGTGGTCAATATCCTGGTTATCGGAACCGCCTTCGTTTCCATGGATTCTTCCCAGTGGCAAATGGTTATCAGGAATTTGGGCACGGGCAAAGGTATTTCGTCTTACGAACTGCTCGTGGGGTTCGGCGCCGCCTGGCTGGCCTTTTCCGGCTTGGAAAGCATCAGCCAGTTGAGTCCGGCCATGCGTTTTCCGCTGCGCCGCACAACTCGCCTCGCCATGGCCGCGGTGATGATAACGATGATCATCACTTCGCCGATCCTAACCGCGTTGTCGATCGGACTTCTGCCGGATCAGATCAAGAACACCGAAAGCGAGCGCTTCATCTCCGAGTTGGGCTTGGTCGTGGGCGGCATCGGCATCAAACTGGCGGTGGTCCTCACAGCTTCAACCCTCCTTTTGTTCGCATCGAACACCGCGATCATCGGCTCGTATCACGTTTTTCTGGCTCTGGCGCGCCAAGGTTTTCTGCCGAAGATCCTGGAGCTCCGCAATCGTCCCTTTAACACGCCCCACATTGCGGTTTTGATCGCCACCTCCGTCCCAACGTTGATCATTCTGCTGACTCGGGGCCAAATGGTTCTTCTCGGAGATATGTACGCCTTCGGCCTCCTTGGCGCATTTGTCTTTTCGTCGCTCAGTTTGGATGCGATTCGCTGGAGATTGGGGCGGAGAGATTTAGGCTTTTGGGTGGGAGTGCTGACGACGCTCATGGTCATGGTCGCGTGGGGCATTAATCTCGTCGAGAAACAGCTGGCGACCTATTTCGGTAGCGCGGTCACGCTCATCGGCATGCTCACGGCTATTGGGGTGCGACGGGCCTGGTTCGTCGATATGCTCGCACAGATTCCGTTTATCCAGCGGCTTCAGGCCCGGGCCTATCGCGCGTCCGAAAATCTGGTGGAAGATGAACTCAAGGGACTGATGACCCTCGCCGAAGCCGTCGAGGTTAAACCCCTTTATTCGTCTTCGACGCTGTTAGCACTGCGCGATGAGAGTCCGCGGCTGATTCAGGAAGGGATCATCCGGGCGAAAGGCAAGGGCGAGTCCGCGCTGTATTGTATCTACGTCGAGGAGTGGCCCGGACTGTTCGCCGGAACGACTCCCCACACACCGAACGAAGAAGGAGTCGAGACGCTAAAAGCGGTGCTTCAAGCCGTGCGGGAAAAACAGATCGAGATCATCCCGATCTGGACGGTATCGCACAACGCAGCCGAAGCCATCGCCCACGCGGCGAAAGAGCTCGACGTCGACGCCGTAATTATCGGCGCCACACGCCGTTCGGCTTTTTACCACATGCTGCGGGGACACGTGGTCAAGGGACTCATGAAACGGCTACCGCGCGATTGTCATCTCATGATCTGTAATTAGATAGTCAAACTGGGCACGAATGGCTTGGATCCGGTTTTCATCCGTATCCTTCGCTCCATTACGTGTACGCAGTGTCGTGGTCGAAGCAAACTCGTTAGCCAGCGGCTGCGGGTCGCGCATCGACGATCTTCAGATCGACGGTGGTCGCGCCGTTCCATTCGTTCTCGCTCAGTCGGTAAGCGAGATCGACCGTCACGCCGGGTGCCGCGAGAAAATCGTCGCCGGCTCCGAACGCCACTCCTCCGATCACGCGCCCGCCGTGGCGAAAACGGCAACGTACGCCCGCGGAGAATGGTTTGCGGTCGCAAACCTCGACCCGTTCCGTCATGAATAAAGGCTCGGGATTGCCGACTCCGAAGGGCTTCAGAGATTCCAGCTCGCGTAACAATGGAAACCCGATTTCGGAAAAGTTGAGAAGTGCATCGACTTCAAGCAACGGTAACAGATCCCCCGGCTGTAAGAATTCGCGGGCGACACCTTCGAAGGCTTCGGCAAAGCGCCCGAGTTTTTCTTCTTTGATCGACAACCCCCCGGCGTATTCGTGGCCGCCGAACTTTTCCAAATGTTCGGCGCAACGACGAAATCCTTCGACCATATGGAAACCGCGGATGCTGCGGGCGGACCCCTTTCCTTGTCCGCCGTCAAAGCCAATGACGACGGTCGGGCGATAGAATCTCTCGACGATCCGCGACGCGACGATACCCAAAACACCCGGATGCCAGCCCTCTCCTCCCAGTACGAGAGAGTAGCGTTCTTCCATGTTTGAGCTTGCGTCGGCCTGGGTCAGTGCTCGCTCCAACACCTCGGCCTCGATGACGCGTCGTTCGCGATTATGCTCATCCAGCTCCTGTGCGATGCGGAGCGCGACCTCGCTGGAATCCGTGGTAAGCAGTTCCACGATTTTGATCCCGTAATCCACCCGTCCCGCGGCGTTAATGCGCGGGCCCAACTGAAATCCTATCTGGCCGGCGCTGACCTCGCCCTCAGCAATACCGGCCACTTGCTTGAGCGCGACAAGCCCGGGCCGCCTGGAGCCGCCAACTTCGACCAGCCCGCGCCGAATCAGCGTCCGGTTGACGCCCGTAAGCGGCACCATGTCCGCGATGGTTCCGAGCGTAACGATATCGAGATAGCGTCGAAGGTCAGGCTCCCCGGACCTGGCGAACCAACTTGCGTCCCGCAGCTTGGCGCGCAGACCGATAATCAAGTAAAAGGCCAGTCCCGCCGCGCACAGCCCTTTGTCCGGAAATGTACAATCCCGACGATGGGGATTGATGACGGCGACAGCGGGCGGAAGTTCTTCCGGCGGCTGATGGTGATCCACCACGACGACGTCGAGCCCCATCCCGCGAGCGGCGTGAATTTCATTCGCATTGGAAATGCCGCAGTCCACGGTGACGACCAAACTCACGCCCCGCTCTTTGAGTCGTCGTAGTCCCTCAATATTCAAACCATAGCCTTCCTCAATCCGATGGGGAACGTGATAGATTGGTTCCGCGCCGATCTCTCTCAAGAAGGAAACCAATACCGAGGCCCCGGTGGTGCCATCGACGTCGTAGTCCCCCCAGATCCCGATGAGTTCTTGCTGTTTGACCGCATGGACGATACGTTCCACCGCCGGCTCCATATCGGTCATCGTAAACGGTGACGGTAGATCCGAGCGCAGGCTCGAAGAAAGATAACGCTTGGCGGAGTCTGGGTCGGCGAGACCCCGCAAGACCAACAGGCGTGCCAACAGAGAAGAAATTCTTAGCTGTTCCGATTGACGGGCGACGATTCCTTCATCGGCTCTTTTGAGGATCCAACGTTTGGGAAGGTCGCTTGGCATCTGATTGAAGCCGCAGTTCAGAGATCGGAAGTCAGACTTTGGAGGAACGGTTTCCGGGTAAACTTTCCGCGCGTTATTTTGCTGGGGTGTTCTTCGCTCTGACTTCTGACTTCTGCACTCTGCTTTCTGTAATCGGCGTTCGCTTCCTCGCGCCTTTTTCCCAGAACAGGATAACCGGGCTGGCGATGAAAATCGTCGAATAAACACCGGAGAAAAACCCAACAATCAACGCAAAGGCGAAGGGCCGAATCACGGCGCCGCCGAGAAAATACAAAGCGAAAAGTACCATGAGAGCCGTACCAGTGGTCAGAATTGTTCGGCTCAAGGTTTCGTTGATACTCGTATTGACGATACTTTCCAGAGATTCCCGCTTGATCTTGCGCATGTTCTCGCGGATGCGATCGCATATAACGACGGTGTCGTTAACCGAAAACCCGACGATGGTGAGCAAAGCCGCGACAATCGTAAGATCAAACTCGTAATTGGCCAGCATGAGGGCCCCCATCGTGACCAGGACATCGTGAATCAGCGCAATGACGGCGCCGATGCCGAACCTGAGCTCGAAACGAAACCAGATATAG
>JAHKKJ010000259.1 GCA_020027655.1 Deltaproteobacteria bacterium
CGATCGAGCGCGACAATGCCCAGGCTTTGTTTTCCCGCTGGCAAGGTAAGCTCTAGCTGGACACGACCGACCGCAACTTTAGGACGCAATGCTGCTTCGGCTTGGTGACCATCAACCCCGTCTTCATTCCCTGGCATCGCGATCAGATCATCCGCCTTGGCCTGGGGCAACGTGCGGTCGGGGTGCAAGCGATCAGCACGCAGGTTGCCACCTATATGCAAGCCTTCGAGGAAGAGAAGGTCTACCAGCAGGTCAAGGAGGAATTCCGGCAGCAAGTGCTGCCCCTGGTGGAGGGGGGAGCCGAGGTAATCATTCCCGCTGGCGGTTTGCCGATGCTGCTGCTTGCCCGCGAGAACGACTTCACCATTGAGGGGGCGATCGTGTTGAACGGCATTGCCGTCGTCGTGGCCATGGCAGAACTAGCCCTGAAGTTGTATCAGCTGACCGGGGTTGCGGTCAGCCGCCAAGGGACATTCGCCAAGGCTCCTCCCGAGGCGATTCAAGAGTTTCTTGCGAGCCGATAAGCACTCGGACCTCTGCATAGGATAATTGCTGCCACGTCGAGGTAAGAGGGGAAGCCTCACGAATTAAACCTTTAGAATACAGCGGACCCTATGCTCGCGTTGCCCGCACTGCGTCGGCTGATAGCGGACGTTAAGAAGACCGGGAACATGCATGCTCGTCGCCTTTCAGTTTCTTGCGGTTCTGTGTTGCATTCTTTTTCCCGGAGCTACGGTCGTTATGCGCACGAATAATCAACTTCTCGCCCCGGGCCGTGATTTGTTATCCGCCGAAACTCGATCGCTTCTTGAGAAGTGGGGCGTCTGCATGCCGCGCGGAGCGTGCTTAGTTTTCTGGCCTCTATCCGTGTATCTGGTGTCTCTATTCGGGGGCTAAATAAGCGGGCGAAGAGAAAATATTATCGCGCCAAGACGCCGAGTACGCAAAGTGGATGGCTAAGGCCCGTCATCCGAGCAAATGTGAGGGATCTGAGAAAGATTTCTCCCTGCGGTCGAAATGACAACGCTCGAACTTGGCCGCCTTTGCGCCCACATAGTTTTTCCAGTCTCTTTTTCATCCGCAATTTCAAATATCTTTGACTAGATTCTGTTTGAGGGGTGCCGATTCTCTCAACGGCCCCAGGGCAACGCGCCCTGCTTATTACGCAGGATGAGGCCCAGGAGCTCCCGTCCCTTCGAGAACCGCTTGGCGCCACTCCCGCTTTAGCGGAAGGACGGGCGGCATCGGTGACACCTCGGGCGCTTCGGTGGGCTCGGCGATCGCCTCCTTGCGGTCGGTCGCAGAACCCTTCTTCATGAACAGGTTGTAGATGGTCCACTGGAGCCGGCTTCGCTTTCCCCGAACCGGGAAGCGCCGAACGATGGACGATGGCGTGTAAAACTTCTCGTAGGCGAATTCTTGACCCAGCCGGAGTTCGTCTCCCGACATCTGCGCCGGTCGATAGACGACGTTTGCCTGGTCGTACTTGGTCCAATCAAAGGAGACAATCCGATTGGCCTTCTTCATGTCGTACCATGTCAAGGTGCCCGGATAGGGAGTGAGGACCGAAAAAGCGCAGGCGTCGTAGTTCGCATCAATGCAGAACTTTACCGTTTCCTCAAATACCGAAGGATCGTCGCCATCGAACCCGAACATGAAAAGGCCAAAAACCATGATTCCATAGGAGTGCACCTTCTCAACGAGCGAAACAAATGTCTCGGGCCGATTCACATGTTTGTGCACGCTGGTGAGGGTGGCGCGCGTGATCGACTCGAAACCGATGCTCATCAAGGTGCAGCCGCTTGCGGCGGCAAGCTCCAGCATTCGATCATCCTGTGCGAGTTTTGAGGTCACCCCAGCTTGCCAGTGAACCCCTCGACCCTTGAGCGCACGCATGACCTCCTTCGGACGCTCGGGCGTGCCGAAGAAGTCGGAATCGTTGATCGAGATCATGCGCGAATCGCAATTATCCACTTCGCGCATCACCTCATCGATCGGACGGTAGCGGAACTTGAGCCCGTTCATCAGCGGCTCGCAGCAGAACGTGCAGCCCTGGTGGCACCCGCGAGAGGTTTGCACGAACGTGCGGTTGACATAACGGTCTTTCTTGATCAGGTCATACCGCGGCATCGGCAAACCTACCATCGGGTGCAGCTTCTCCGACTTGTAAGTGCCGCGCATCTCGCCGCGCTCGAGATCGTCCAGGAGCTTATCGATCACAAGCTCCACTTCCCCGATCACCACCGCGTCGCAATGCTTGAGCGCTTCCTGCGCCATAAAGCTCGGGTGCACACCGCCCATCACCACAGGTACCCCGCGCGCCCGGAAAGTGTCGGCGATCTCGTAGCCACGGTTAACGTAGGCCGTCATCGCCGAGATGCCGATGAGGTCGGCCTTCAAGTCGAAATCGATGGATTCGATGTTCTCGTCGGTAAGCACTACCTCATAGCGGTCGCGCGGAATGGCGCCTGCTACGGCTATTAACCCCGCGAGGGGCGAGTAAAGCGCCCGATTCAGGTAGAGTGGGCGTGTGGTCAGCGAATGAGTCTTTGGATTGATGAGATGGATAACCCGGTGACGCATATGACGACTCCTCCCCGCGCTCGCGTCAGCAACCGCTCTTGATAGGAAGTTACTTTTTAGGTGTCAGCGCAAGACAACTATCCCTGAGTATCCGATATTGGGCGACTATGTCAACCTGTTTTCGGCTTAGCTGATGAATAGTCTATGTGCAGATCTTTCGGGGTTTTGTGCTCACACATCATGCTACCGGTAACGCGCATCACGCCGCGTGTTGAGGTGGGCGACGACTAGCCGGATCTGTTCATAGGGCACCTTGCCACCAAGGCGCTCGAAGATAGGCTGCAGGTATTCGGTGCCCAACTCCTTCACGGCGTCGGCAACCGATCGATATATTTTTTGGTTAATCCAAGGGTCCAATCCCTCCGGGCGGCGATTTTGGATAAACTCCGCGAGGTAGCCCCAGGTCGTACCGAAGGCGCGGCCGGTTCGCGTTGTGACCTGTTCCACGCTGGCACCGTTGGCGAACAATTCAAAGGCTGTCTCTTTGGCATCGTTCAGCTTGCCGACGCGTTGGCGGCGCGAACGGCTGCCAAGGGCGGCGTCCAGCGGCAGCTCCTTGGCACGACAGTAGGTCGCGATGAGTTCGAGGAAGCGCGGTCCAAGGTCGGCCAGCTTGCGTTCGCCGACGCCGCGAATACCGAGGAGCGCGGCCTTAGATCCCGGCCGGACCCTTGCCATGTCGCGCAAAGTCGCGTCGCTGAAAAGAACGTAGGCGGGCACGTCCCGCTCGTCGGCGACTTGTCGCCGTAAAGTCCGAAGGCTCTCGAATAATCCGTGGTCAACGCCCTCCCAAGACTGTTCGTCGAAGCGGGTCTTTTGGACCTCTGCCTTTGGCTGCAGCAGCCGTACGGTGCGTTTGCCACGCAGTACGTCTCGCGACGCGTCGTTGAGTCGAAGAACCGGGCGCTCTTCAGCCGTCCGTTCAAGCAGGCCGTCATCCAAGAGTTGGTAAAGCATATTGATCAGTGTCTTGCGGTTCGTGCCCTTCATCAAAGCGTAAGTACTAAGCTCCTCGTGGCGCCAGCGGCGAACGCGTTCGGTGTTGGCGCCCAACAGCACGTCCACAATATGCTCGGCGCCAAAGCGCTCGCCTGCGCGCGCCACGCAGGAGAGGATCTTCTGCGCGGTGACGGTCGCGTCAGCGAGTCCTTCCACTTCGTTGAGACAGAGATCGCATGCCTCGCAGTTTGGTTTGGAGTATTCCTGGCCGAAGTATTCGGACAGCCTACGGTGCCGGCAATGAACCGCGGTGCAAAATCGGCGCATATGTTCGAGCAGCTCGCGGGCCGCGGCGATCACCTCGACGCGGGCGCTAGCGTCGGCGGCGCTTTTTTCGATCAACGATTCCCAGCGGAGGACGTCGGCGGCCGAGTAAAGTAGCACACACTCCGCCTCGAGCCCATCACGCCCGGCGCGACCGGTTTCCTGCTGATAGTGTTCGATGGATTTGGGCATTGCGGCGTGGATGACGCAACGCACGTCGCTGCGGTCGATGCCCATGCCGAAGGCTACCGTCGCCGCCACGACGTCGATCTCCTCGGACGCAAATGAGTCTTGGGTTCGGCGCCGTTCGTCTGCCTCCATGCCGGCGTGATAGAAGGCGGCACGCAGCCTGTTTGCCTGCAACGCTTCCGCCATCGCTTCGGTGTCTTTGCGGCTGATGCAATAGACGATGGCGGCCGCTCCGGGATGGCGCCGCAGCGCTTGCAGCACCTGCATCTGTGCATCGACACGAGGAACGATGCGATAGATCAAGTTGGGACGGTCGAACGTGCCGACAAGCACGGCTGGGTTTTGCAGACGCAATTGCTCGGCGATGTCCGCGCGCACTCGCGCAGTGGCCGTCGCCGTGTAGGCGTGCACGCTGGCCTGCGGGAAGCGGGTCTTGAGCTCGGCGAGCTGGCGGTATTCCGGCCGGAAGTCGTGACCCCAGTGGCTGATGCAATGGGCTTCATCGATGGCGAATGCCCGCACCTGCAACCGCTCGATGAGCTGCAGGAAGCGCGGCGTCAGCAGCCGCTCCGGCGCGACGAATACCAAGCGATAGCGGCCGGCCGCGATCTGCGCCTCGGTCTCACGGACGGTATCGAGAGGCATACCGCTATAAAGGGCTCCCGCCGGATAGCCAGATTCACGCAACCCATCGACCTGATCTTTCATCAACGAGATGAGCGGCGAGACAACGATGTCGGTGCGCCGCGCCAGCTCTGCAGGGACCTGATAGCAAAGCGACTTACCGCCTCCGGTGGGCATGACGACGAGGGAGTCGCGCCGCTCGAGGCCCGCCCGAATCGCTTGCTCTTGGAGCGGGCGCAGCTCTGAGAATCCCCAGTAGCGATGTACGGTGGCGAGGATGTCGGTTTTCGACCAGCTTGTCGGTGGACTCATGTTGTTCTTGCCGCAATACAAATCAATGCATCAGGTTGTTGGAGTATGGGAGTATTGGAGTGCTGGGTTTTCAATGCATCCATCCATCCATACTCCAGTACTCCATCACTCCAATTAGGAGTACTTGGAGCGAGGCGATTGAGCGCAACCGAAGCCTATGGGGCTTTTTCAGCCTGCTAAATTCCCTCTCCCATTCCTCTCTGCGTTCCCTGGATCGGCGTGCGGTTCCATTCGAGGGCCTCTTGGATTTTCCGGGGCAGGGGAGGTTTGCGGGACGTCATATAGTGAACGAACTCTTCTTTGGAAGCGATTTGCATGCGCGGGTTATTTTGTTTCTCGTCGCCGAGGGTCGAGACCGCCTCCCGGTAGTCGTGACCGGGAAAGACGCGAATTTGATCTCCGAGGGCTTTGAGTTTTGCCAAACTGTCATACTGCCACTCGGCGTTCCCTCCCGGCAGATCGGTCCTGCCGCAGCCACCAATTAAAAGCGTATCGCCGGTAAAGATTCGATCGTTAAACAGGAGGCACATGGCGTCCTGGGTGTGACCCGGCGTGTAGACGACTTTGAGCGACAGTTTGCCGAATTTGATCTCGTCGCCGTCGTCGACTCTCAGGTCCACGTAAGGCGCCTCGGTGGCCCGGTGCATGACGACCTGGGCACCGTAGCGCTCGCGCATTACTTTGCATGCGGAATTGTGGTCGGCATGGGTATGGGTGTCGATGGCGTATTGGACGGTGGAACCGACAAAACGAGCCAGCTCGACGTAATCGGCGGCTTTGTCAATTTCAGGATCGATGACAACGCACACGTGGTCCTGTTTGCAGCCGAGAATATACGAGAGACAGCCACTGGAACGGATCTGGTCGAAAAAGATTTGCTCGCTAGCCATGCGTCGCGATCTTATTGCGGG
>JAHKKJ010000260.1 GCA_020027655.1 Deltaproteobacteria bacterium
CCGGTGACCGTGGGCCTGGATGCAGCCGGGCGGGCGCTCATCAGCAGTCGGGAAACCGCCTACAAGGTCAAAAACTTGCGGCGTGATCCGCGGGCCGCGCTTTGCGCTTTCACCACCTCCTTTCACGGCGAAGGTTGGGTTCAAGTCAATGGCAGCGCGGAAATCATTTCTCTTCCGGACGCCATGAATTCGTTGGCCTATTTGCAGCAACAAGTCTATGGCGAACATAAAAGCTGGCCCGAGTTTCACGCGAGAATGGTCCGCGAGCGCCGGGTGATTATTCGCTTTGCCATCGAGAGCGTAGCGCCGCTGCGACGAGGATAAACGTGGCTCAAAGCGGTCCTGCTCACGGAGTCATGTTGCAGAGGTATCGGCAATTTATGAATCGGCGGAACTGGTTGCTAAGCATTTTTTTGCTTTTCGCTTTGAGCATCCTGTTAATCGAAACCCATGCCGCTGAACAAAGCGATTATCTCACCGGACAATTGCTCGTGGCGACTCCTGAAATGAGAGACCCGCGATTTGTCGAAACGGTCATATACATGGTGAAGCACAGCACGGAAGGCGCCTTCGGTCTGGTCATTAACCGCCCATTGGCGAAAGGCCCCGTAGAAGACCTGCTCAAAGGGTTTGGCATAGATAGCAGTGGCGCGAAGGGTGAGATCATCGTCCATTACGGCGGCCCCGTCAGTCCACGCGCGGGCTTTGTGCTTCATAGTGATGATGTCCTCCTCGAAGAGTCCGCCAAGGTTGCAAATGGGATTGCGATGACGTCGGACCCCAAGCTCATAGAGGCGATGGCGCAGGGAAAAGGTCCACGGCAATCGTTGTTCATTTTGGGCTACGCGGGTTGGGCGCCGGGCCAGCTCGAAGGAGAGCTGAAGGCCGGTTCCTGGTTTGTGGTTTCTGGAGATAAAGCGCTGATCTTTGGTCAGGACGCAGACCGGAAATGGCGCCAAGCCATGGACAAACGAAAAATTCCGCTGTGAGCTTCAGCGCCCGAGCGTGAACGTCAAGGCACTTCGAACATTGAAACTGGAACCATAAACCCGGGGAAGCTCGGCGCCGTTCAAAGTTCAAGGTTCAACGTTCAAGGTCAACCCGCAGTAAACGATAAACCGTTGGCGGAGGAAAAAGCATGTTACGCATCGCAGTTCCTGATCTAATTTCCAATTCTTATTTCCCCATCATTGCAGCCGTCGAGTTGGGCTTCTTCAAATCCGAGGGCTTCGATGCATCGGTAGACTTACTGTTTCCCGTACCCAAGACATTCGAAGCCTTGCGCGATGGCCAGCTGGATTTCGTCGTTGGCTCGGCGCACGCAACGTTGTTGGCATTCCCGGACTGGAAAGGCGCGAAGCTTCTCTGCGCCATCGCCAAGCACACCTACTGGTTTCTCGTGATTCGCAGCGATCTTAATCCCAAGCGCGGAGACTTGAGCGTAGTCAAGGGACTGCGTATCGGCGCGGCTCCGGGCGTGAATCTCAGCTTGCAGCGTTTGCTGGTCGAGGCCGGCATCGATCCGGAAAAGAATAATGTGCAGATTGTACCGATTCCCGGCGCGGCAGGACCGAATGTTTCCTTCGGCCTCTCAGCGGCAAAGGCATTGGAAGAAGGCAATCTCGACGGCTTCTGGGCCAACGGCATGGGCTGCGAAGTCGCGCTGCGCCGCGGGGTCGGCAGCGTGGTGCTGGATGTTCGCCGCGGGGATGGGCCTCCTGAGGCGCGGAATTATACTTTCTCCGCGCTTGTGGCTACCGAGAGTCGAATCGCAAAGGAACCCGACAGCGCTCGCGCGGCAATCAGGGCCGTCATGAAAGCCCATAAAGCGCTCAAAGAAGACGTGAGCCGCGCTACCGAAGTGGGCAAGAAGCGCTTTCCTCCTTCCGAAGCGGAGCTCATCGCCGGACTGATCCAGCGTGATCTCCCCTACTACGATCCAACCATTACTGAAGAAACCGTTACCCACATGAACCGTTTCGCTCAGGACATCGGCTTACTCCCGGCGCCGGTTCCCTACGATCAAGTCGTCGCGACCCAGTTCACTCATCTTTGGAAAGAACCGGTTTGAACAGCGGCGGCTCGGCAACTAAACCACCCGAGAATCTCGCCGTTGCGCTCAACCGCTGTCTCCAATCCGAAAAAGCCCGTCTATTCGCCAGCCTATCCCAACGGGAACTTTTTTCTAACGCGACAGTCTAATACAATTTAAGCCCATGCTCGCCGAAGGGATAGCTGACGCGGAATGCGTCAGGCGCGTACAACAAGGTGACACCGATTCCTTCGAAGTCTTGGTGCGGCGGCACCAGAAGGCGATATTCAACTTGGTTTACCGGCTCTTGGGAAATTACGATGAAGCGGCGGAGGTAGCGCAAGAAGTGTTTCTCTCCGCATTTAAGTCAATCCATCAGTTTCGCGGCGAGGCCAATTTCTCGACCTGGCTTTACCGCATAGGGCTCAACCACGCCAGCACCCGCCGTAAGAGTCTGAACAGCGCGCAACAGCGCCATATCCCCTTAGACGGCACAGAAGTCATCGCCGACAGCGCCGTCGATCCCGCCAAGAATATCGAACACAAAGAAATCCAACAACGGGTTCAACAGGCGCTCAACAGCCTCGACCCGGAAGACGCGCGCATCATTTTGCTCCGGGATCTTCAAGACGTCCCGTATGAGGACGTCGCCGAGATGCTCGATATTCCTGTCGGAACCGTCAAATCCCGGCTTCACCGCGCACGCCAGGCGTTGAAAACCAGCCTTGCGCCCTATTTTCATGCTAATCGGAAGGCATCATGAACTGCGAAGCGATTCAAAGGTATCTATCGGATTTCTTGGATAAGAACCTCGACGTTGAGCGCGCCCAGGAGATCAAAGATCATCTCACCGCCTGCTCACTGTGCAGTGAAGAGATGGCGAGCCTAGCGGAATGCCAACGACTCGTGTCCGGCCTGCCGGCAGTTGAGCCGCCCGCAGGTTTCACGAATCGAGTGATGGCCGAGGTTCGTGAAGCGGCAAATCCACCGAGGCTCTGGGAGAGGTTGTTCTTACCACTTCGGATCAAGATTCCACTGCAGGCCACAGCTGTCGTTCTGATAGCCGTGCTCGCCGCTTACATCTACCAGAAGGAACCGCTGCAACGAGAAGCAGTATTGACTGTTCAACCTGAAAGCTCGTTTAAAAAACAAGAAGAGACCCACAACTTGGCGCCATCCGCGGCGCAGGGGCGTACCGCTCCCTCTAAGTCAAAGCAGGTCGCAGAGGAAACCAAAGCACGGACTCAAGAATTCAAAGATTCAGCACAACTGAAAGAACCTCAATCCCCCCCAAAAGCAGAAGAACAGAATAAAGGCATTGCAGGCAGCCAGCCCGATGCTCCGGCAACACCGCGCGCGCAAAATCAGGTCCGCTCGCCGGCTACCCTCAGTCCTACCCCGCTCCAAGAGAAATCTTCAGCAGCGACCGAGGCTGCCTCCCCTCGCCTGGAACAATCTTCACCTCCAGTAGGAGTGCAGGCCAAAGGGGCCTTAGCGCCAGTTCCACAACCAGAAAAGGAAAATGCTTCAAAAGACGCGGCGGCTGCGGGAAAGTCATTGTTGTCTCCGGAAGCACGGGAAAGAAGCGCTCCCTCCTCCTTAGACGCTCTTAGATCCGGCACTGTGGTTGGCGTGGCACTCCCTGCGGACCACGAGTTGGCGATCCGCCTAAAAGAGCCGGTGCGCGATGACAAAGCCACGGGAGATCGATTGGCACCGGGCCTCGCTCAGGCTGAACGACGATCGTTGACATCACAGGAAGAAGCAAAAAACCTCGATCAGGCGCGAGAGCGCGCAACCCAAACGGGCCAGTCACAGACTGTATGGGTCACTATTGCGCGTAACCAATATGAGTTATTCAAGAAAGAACTTGCAGATCTGGCGAATATCGAAGCGGAATCTTCCACACCCGACCGTCACAATGACGCCGTCGCCAAATCATCGAACCAACTGCGGATAAAAGTAACGATTCTCCCTCCGCTGGCTTCCGGGAATCCCGTACCATCCCAGCCTTCGAGCCGCTAGAAATTCCTGGGAACATTTTTCTTTCTCCTTACGTCTAACCAAGGAAATTTGAAACGGCGAATGTTTTTGCTTCGCCGGCGGAGGAAACAATATGAAATCACGCCACAAAAATACCTTACCGTTGGTGGCGCTCGCCTTAACTGCAGGTCTTTTCTTAAGACCAGAGTCGTCGAACCTCGGCTACGGAGCCGCTTCTGCCCAATCCTCGAACGTCGCTACGAGTCTCGTTGAACAGGAAACAGTTTCGATCACGGTTTACAATAGCAATCTCGGCTTGGTCAAAGACACCAGACGTCTCACCTTGCCCAGCGGCGTCACGGAACTAAAGTTCGGCGAAGTGGCGGCCAAGATCATGCCGCAGACCGTGCACATCAAATCCCTGACCGATCCGGCCCGTTTGCAAGTTGTCGAACAGAACTACGAATACGATCTGCTTACGCCCCAGAAACTGCTCGAAAAGTTTGTCGGCAAAGAGATCACTATTCTCAAAGACGGCGTGGAAGTTCCCATCACCATACTCAGCACGAATCAGGGCGTCGTCTACAAGCTGGGCGGCCGGATCTTCACGGGCCAGCCGCATAATCTGATTTTTCCCAACATCCCCAACAATCTGATCTCTCAACCGACCCTGGTTTGGTTATTGGAAAACCGCAGCGTTTTGCCGCAGCAGATCGAGGCGACCTATCTCACCCAAGGCATCACCTGGAAGGCCGACTACGTCGCGGTGCTCGACAGTAAAGACAAAAACATGGATCTCAACGGTTGGGTAACCCTCGACAATCAGAGCGGCGCGACTTATCAAAACGCGCGCCTGAAGCTCGTCGCGGGCGACGTCAACCGCGTTATAGAACAACGCGGTGCCGCAGACGCCGTGAGAGCGTTGGCTGAAGTATCCGCCAAGGCCGCCGCCGCTCCTTTTAGCGAAGAATCGTTCTTCGAATATCACCTCTATAGCCTGCGGCGGCCGACAACGATCAAGAATCAGCAGACTAAGCAAGTGACTCTTTTATCTTCGGACAACGTGCCGGTGACCAAACGCTATTTTTATTACGGTGCTCAGCAATACTTACGTCAGCGATATGGTGTTCCCGTTTCGCATCAGAAAGTCGGTGTCTATGTGGAGATCGCCAACAAGAAAGAAAATCGACTGGGCATGCCGCTGCCGAAGGGCGTCCTGCGGGTCTACAAAGCCGATGCAGACGGCGGCTTGCAGTTCATCGGCGAAGACCGCATCGATCACACGCCGAAGGATGAAACAATCAAGATCAAGATGGGCGACGCCTTCGATATCGTAGGCGAGCGCAAGCAAACCGACTGGCGCAAAATCGCCGACAATCTTTATGAAGTCGCCTTTGAGATCAGCCTACGCAACCATAAGGACGAGCCTGTCATGGTGAGCCTCGTCGAGCCGATGTTACGGGACTGGGAGATTTTGAGCAGCTCCCATTCGCACAAGAAAATCGACGCTCACACAGCCCAGTTTGATATTTCGATAGCCAAAGACGGTGAGAAGAAGTTGCAATATCGAGCGCGGTTTAAGTTTTGACTATGATCCAATCGCCCCCACCTCGGTTCTTCGGAGACTGTGTTCGCAAAGTCCGTTCATGGTTCGACAGCCATGTCCTGAGCGCAATCGAAGGGCTCACCACGAACGGTTGGGCATCATTCTCCTTCTGTCCCAGCACCTGCAAAATCCCCCTTATCCCCCTTTGAAAAAAAGGGGGGATTTTTTACGCGCAGTTCTTAATTCCTCACCTCCATAGCAACTACCCCTCTTTGAAAAAGAGGGGTCAAGGGGAGATTTATGTGGATCGAAGGA
>JAHKKJ010000261.1 GCA_020027655.1 Deltaproteobacteria bacterium
GCTTCCTGTGTCTCCGGGCGTTCGTAGATCTCGCGACTGGTTTTAAGCTCTACCAACTCCTTATATGCCCTATATGCCCTGTACGGCAGGAGCACCTTGACCGGCCAAGCGAATCGATGAGCGGTTATGATGCAACCGCTCATCGGCAGTCAGAAATTTTAGTCCCGAGTAGAGAATCCACTTAGCTGTGTGCTGAAGCGAGTCCAGGGAGTTTTCTTTCGGCGAAGGCGAAGCCGCCGAAGAGGACAGCAGAGTAGAAGAGGGTGGCCACCAGCCAGTTCTGGAAGAAAGGTATGGCGGCGATATAACAAGTCACCAGGCCTTGAAGTGTCAAGGGGTAAAGCCGGTCAAATGCCCATACTGCGAAATTAGAAACGACAAAGAAAAAAGTGGCCGCGGCGAGGGACGCAGTCGTGACGCGGAGAGCGGTCTTTTTCTCCTTTAGCAAGAATCCCATGCACACAATTGCCGCGAAGGCGAGATAGATCACCGGCATGCCGCTGTGAAACCCGATCACTATGTCACTCAAAAGCATCGCCGCCAATGGGACGATGAAGGCCCATCGTTTGTCGTCGAACTGGGCGCCGGCAAATAGAGCGAGGGCGCCGATGGGGGTGAAGTTGGATGGATGTGGTACCAACCGCAGCGCCGCTGCGCCGAGAATCAGAGCGACCAAAAGCATCGTACGTGGTTTCATTTCCCAACCTCCATTAATGTTTGATTTAGATACCAGTTTTGCGTGCTCGTTACAACTTGATGTCCGGTTTCTGATGACCGCAAGACAATTTCAAACCTTCGAAGATCAAAGGGAAACTCAAATGGCGTTCCAGGTGATCAGACCATTTATCCATGGCCGAGGACAGCCTTTGGTTGACGTTTTCTGAAACTGCTATTGGAAGCGGCGGTAGACCTTTGCGTCGACGAATTTGATTGAGCCAGTGACGGCGGAAAGCGGGACTGTCGAAGACACCATGGATGTAAGTACCCCAGGTCCGACAATCGTCACTTATTGCCCCATCACCCATAGTTTGCGCTGCGTCTGACCCCCCATGTGATAAGATCCGAAAACATGGGGCTACGTTCCCCCTTCTTGTCCGTCCCAGGTGAATCTCGTATCCCTGGACAGCACAATCCGCGGGAGTGTCCGCCAAAAGTGGTCGTGCTTCGACTTGAACCGTTCTCTTTTCCGGCGTCAGCTCCGTGACCACATCCAAAAAGCCCAGCCCATCTGTTTTTCCACCGGCTTCTACACCGCAAGGATCAGAAATCTCCCGCCCCAGCATCTGGTAGCCGCCGCAGATACCGACAAGTTCACCACCGTCTGTTGCATGCCCTTGGAGGGCAGGTCGGAAGCCCGCCTGATATAGGTAACCGAGGTCGGCGATTGTGCTCTTGCTGCCTGGAAGCACAACAACATCGGCGCCCGCCATCTCGGAAGGCGATTTGATATAACGCAGAGCCACATCCGATTCCGCGGCTAAAGAATTGAAGTCGGTGAAGTTGCTCATGCGAGGGAGCAACACCACGGCAACGTTTACTTTGTCGCTAGTGAAAACCGTGTTTTGATGACGCGTTATCTCAACGCTGTCTTCCTGATCCAATTCCAACTGCCGCTGAAATGGAATCACTCCCAGGATGGGCAATTGAGTATGTTCTTCCAGATATGTCACTCCGTCATCGAACAATGACGAGTCGCCGCGAAATTTGTTAATGATGACGCCCATAACGCGCCGGCGCTCGTCCGGCGCGAGGAGATCCAACGTGCCGATGACCTGCGCAAACACTCCGCCACGATCGATATCGGCAATGAGTATGACCCGCGCATCGGCGACTTGTGCCACCGGCCAGTTGACAACATCTCTGTCGCGCAGGTTCATTTCGGCGGCGCTGCCCGCGCCTTCGATCACGATGAGATCGTAACTGCGCGCCAGGCGCTCGTAGCTTTCCTGAACGAAACCTAGCAGCTCCCGTCGCCGGTCGAAGTAACTTCGCGCATCGTGCTTGCCCCAGACTGTGCCGTGGACAATGACCTGCGAACAATTATCGGCTTCAGGCTTCAGTAAAATCGGATTCATGTCCACGTGAGGCAGGAGTCCACAGGCCTGGGCTTGCAGCACCTGAGCACGTCCCATTTCTCCGCCTGCCGCAGTGACAAATGAATTGAGGGACATGTTCTGCGCCTTAAATGGCGCGACCTTGATGCCGCGGCGGCGAAAGAGCCGGCAGAGGCCCGCGACGATGACGGTTTTGCCGACATCGGAGCCGGTTCCCATGATCATAAGCGCTTTGGCGATGCGTTCCACCTTAATAGCGAAACGTCAAACCGCCGAAGACGTTGAATCCTGGCGCGGGCACAAAAAAGGGCTCATTGACGATCACTCCCGAGGTCGAATATTTCCGATCGGTCATATTGTTGAGGAGCAGTTGCGCGGTCCAGAACTTCTGTTCATAAGCCATCCTACTATTCAAGACGAAATAATCCGCAAGTTTTTTACCTTGATTTGGTTCGTCCCTCAAGAGGAACTGACTGCTCACATAGGTTCCAAGTAGAGAGAGGGTGAGCCCTTCCACTGGACGGAAATTGATCCCGGTTGCCACCCGATGGCGCGGCACGAGAGGCACCTCATCACCCTTTGTCACCTGGCCGGAAAATAACAGAACGTCGGTATCGAACGTGGCTTTGGTCGCGGTGTAGTTTATGAACCCGTCCAGCCATTGCTGGTAACGTCCCTTGAGCGAGAGCTCGATGCCTTTTCTTAGTGTCCGGCTGATGTTTTCGTTTCTCCCGGTGAAAGTCACTGGATCGATAACGATGAAGAGAATTTCGTCTCTGACAGGCATGTAGAAAAGAGCCAACGACGCCTCCAGCCAATCGGCCCATTTCCCTTTGGCGCCGATTTCAAAGTTGCGGCTCGTCATCGGAAGTAAGTTGGGGTTAGAACCGAACGGTCCCTGAGCGAAGATCTCACTGACCGTCGGGAAACGAATGCCTTCAGAATAACTGAAAGAGAAACTCAGATTTTTGAGCGGTGTATAAACCAAACCGGCTTTGGGGTTGAAGCGATGATAAGTCTTCTCGCCGTCGAGGGTTGAGTCGAGCTTATCGGTGAAATCGAAGTGATCCCAGTCGTAACGGAAGCCGGCATTTAGAATGAGCGGCTCAAAAAGCGTAAAACTATCCATGAAATAGGCGCCGACAACGTTCTCTTTAGTTAATTGCTTGCTCAGGAAATTGAAACCGGAAAAGTTACCCTGGTTAGTAATGTCGAAGCGGTTGTAGGTGTATTCGAATCCTAAGGTCGCAAGATTCTTTCTCGCCAGAATCGCGCCTTCGTGTGTAAGCTGGCCAATGCCGCCGCCAGAAGCCAACTTCGTCTGCAAAAGAGACTCGCTCGCCAGTCCCCTGACAAAGCCTTCTTGATCGTTATTGCGGAAAAAGCCGTTGGCAGCTAGGGAGAACCCCAATGGCAGTTTTTGGCGTAGGTTCAGCGCCAGCAAGTTGAGGTCTGAGTCGGTGTAGTCGCCGGGCGTGAGATTGGCTCGGCGGTCGACATGCAGGATGCTTAACGGCAGGGAACCCGCTTGCTTCAAGTGATCCTGGACGTGGGTGTAGGAAAAGATTACATCCGTATTATCCCCAGGACGGTACCCAAGTTTTCCAAATAAGCGCGTGATCCTTCCGCCGCTGGCGTCTCGATAACCATCGGTCAGCTCTCTGGTGACGCCAAAATAGTAATCCAGATTAGCGAATGGCAGGAGTCCATCGGTATTGAAACTGTATTTTTGCCGGCCATAGCTGCCGCCGCCAAGACCAAACCCCAAATGAGGCCCCTCGGTTCGCCCGCGCTTGGTCGTAATGTTGATCACACCACCCAAAGCATTTCGACCAAACACCGTTGCGGTGCCGGGAAGGATTTCCATTCGCTCAATGTCCTCGATGGGGATTAAGTCGAAGTTGATGGTGTTAAAGTCGGGCTCGTTGATTCTTACGCCGTCGACAAAAACGATCGTTGTAGTCACCGGCTGGCCGTTAAAACCGCGCATGTCGATCGTAGATTGGAAGTCATTGCCAACCTGATCATAGAGCACCATACCGGTCTGATACTGAAGCACGTCCTGGATTGTTTTGGCTCCCAAGGCTTTAATATCTTCCGCCGTGATGATAATCGCTTTGCCGGGGACTTTGTAGGCCGCCTCTTCAACATCCTTGAGTCGTGTCTCCTGGACTAGGATAGGCGGCAGCTCATCAGCAGGTTGCGCTTCAGCAGCCTGGCAAGGCTCAAAAAAAACAGTGGATAAAAGGAAGAGTAAGAAAAGATACATCCGAAACCTCCTCTCCCGCGAAAGGGGAATGTTAAGACAGATCGGATAGGTCTCCTGGCTCAGGCTTTAACCTACTCACCGCGCCTTCCCATCCTTCAACTGGGCTCAGGACAGTGGCTAGTGCGTGCGGCTTTCGTGGCCCTTACAGTTGCGGGGCAGCAGGGGAATTTCACCCCTTTCCCTGGCATCCATCTGCAACCCGACGAGATTGTTTCTCTATTGCCTCCTGAACTAAACGTCAATCTTTTGAGTCCGCGAGTCGGAAAACGATAGGTATTTTTACCCAACTCTCGACACGTTGGTCACCGTAACGGGCGGGATTAAAGCGCCAATTTCGCACCGCGCTCAACGCAGCGCTGTCCAGAGCCTCAAAACCAGAGCTGTGGTTCACTTCTAGCGACTTCGATCTTCCTTCCTCATCCACCAGAACCCTGAGTACCACGGTTCCTTCTCGCCCTTCTTTGCGTGCGCTGTGCGGATATTGAGGCTTTGGGCTATAGGCGTAGCTCACTCCCACCCGCCATACCGTTGCATTGCCGCCTCTTGTTCCGTTTCCTTTGCCGTATCCGGTTCCTCCAGTGCCAAGTCCGGTTCCTGCAGCAAAGCCCGTCTTACCTGATCCATGGCCAACAGCTTCTTCTGCGAGACTCGCAAAACCCGCCGAGGCCGCTTGCTGTTCCGTTCCACCACTCTGGTTGGATGCGACAGCGATGCCTTCGCTTGCAGTGGGAATTTCGATGAGATTAGCTTCAACTCTGTCTTCAGCTTCCCGACGCACCGCCTTCGCCACACTACCTTTACGAACCTGTAGCTTGGTCAGCTTAGGTCGCGCGGCCCGATCTTGGTCATTCTTGGCCCCCTCGCTCCCGCCTTTTGCCCCGCCGTTACCTCCACTTCCATCCCATGAATCGAGAAAGATCACAGGTAAGAGCTCGGCGCTGCTCGTCATCGAGAAAAGAAACGGATAGCTCAGCGCCGTTACGTGCAATGCTAATGAAAGCAGCAAAAAGAGGCCGATCCGCATAACGATCAAACAATCGTCGGGGCCTTTACGGATTCAAAAGAGAAAATGCTTGAAACCATTCTCTCTCTTCCGGAGAGGCCGGTTGAACAATGCTCTAGGCAGGTTTCCTGACTTAGGCTTTAACCTACTCGCCGCGCCTTCCCGTCCAGATTTAGATTTCCGGTTTCAGATCTTCGATTTCAGATTTAAATCCAAAATCCCCAATCCAAAATCCAAAATTCCTCTGAGCAGTGACTTGCGTTGCGGCTTTCGTCGCCATTACAGTGGCGGGACCGCGCCGGATTTTCACCGGTCTTCCCTGACGCCCAGAGCGTCAAAATATCGAAGCGGAAGCTACATCGAGAAAAATGCGCTGTCAAGCCTTATTTTCCTCCGTTGCATTTTCACGAGCCACGGCGACGAGCAGAAAAACGGGAATAACAGGCGATAAAGGCTTGAAGATCTCCATGGGGCGGGCGGCGAGACTTCAGTGTTGCCTTACAAGGATGCGAAGAGAACGAAGCTCAAGGTTTCACTCAACTCGATGA
>JAHKKJ010000262.1 GCA_020027655.1 Deltaproteobacteria bacterium
CCAGATGCGGATTGCGTGCGCCGTACATCTCGAAACTGATGTGACAGCCGTTGGCTTCGACGAGTTGCGGGATCGTCGAATGGGTTCGCAGCAGCTCCCGCCACATGTCCAGAAACGGTCCCCAGCGGCTGTTGCGCAGAGTCGGAGATAAACGCAGCTTGTAAGTCAGACGCCATTGACCGTCACCATCCCTATAACGATAGGCAAGCACGTTGGTGCCATCAAGCTTTTCATAGAGATGAATTGATTTGATCGGCAGAAAATGAAAAAAGCCGTCTTTGCCAAACGGGTAATGCAACTTCGGGGTTGCGAGAACGACTTGAGGCATTTCCGCCTCACCCACGTGGGTGATCGCCAACGCCCCATACCGGTAATCTGGCTTTTGGCAGACGAATCCACGCAGCCGTAGTTTGTCATTGAACGGATCGTCGACATCGAATGGCTGGAGCCACTTGGCATCGAGACCGATGAGCTGCGTGGCGATGGATACGGATTGGGTGTCTACCTCTGTTGTCATCGTCCGTTCTTTGAATCAAAAACCGCGGCGTAAGTGCTGTAACCTGCCCGATAAAACGCACACCTCGAACTTTGACTGTTACCAGCACACAAGGTTAAAATCCAAGAATTCCCGCACAGCGGTGAAATCGTCGACATTGCACGTGACAAGGTAAGCGCCGATTCGTCGCGCAGTGAGCGCGATGAGGACGTCAAAATGAATTTCTCTGGTTTTGTGAATATCGAATCCTCTGGCCGCGACCAGCCGGTTGACGATGCGTCCCGACTGAATCCACTCTCTATCATTGGGGACGATGATGCGGAGGTTTTTCGCTAAATCGTCGACAAATCTTTTCATCTCCCTGGATCGAGCGCCCCTCGACAATTCCGCCAACACTACGGCGCTTAAACGAATGACGAATTTAAAATCCAGGATTTCCTGTTTAAAGCGCCCGGATCTCAGATTGTCGATGTAGACCGACGTGTCGAGAATGGCGAGGTTAGCTGCGGTCGAAGTCAACGGGCCTTGCCTTACCGCTGTATCGTTTGATGAGCTTGCGATGTTTTTCGGTCTCCACGACCGCTTCGAGAGACATTTCAATCGTCTGGGTTCTGCTCTTTGCTCCCAAGACCTTTTGGGCTTGTCTCACGAGACGGTCATCGAGCCTCAGTGACGTTAATGCCTTTGCCATAATTCGCAGCCGATAAGTATATACAGATTATCAATGACGTAATACGCTGTCAATGCTCATGGTCGTTCCCGCAAAAACAGAAAGCCCCGGCTCGCCCTAACTTCCGATCTCGCTCAGTTGGCGAGAATCTTCTTCACCCGCTCGACGACTTCCGGCGGAGAGTCGAAAATTTCTTTCACCAAGGCTTCAAGCTCTTCGCCGGTCGCGGGGTCGACATCCATCCGGCCCTTTTTTGCTTCCTCGAGCACGTCGGGATCGCTCAAGGTTTTGACATAGGCGTCTCTTAGAATCTTGACTCGATCGGCAGGCGTGCCCGGCGTCACCATCATGGGCCGGCCAAAATCCCCCGCGGCCAAGAGCACTTGCGCAAGGCGGCGGCTGTTGGCCGGCACCTTATATTGGTCGAAGAGTTCGTCAAGCGTCGGCGCATCGGCGGCGCGGGGATCCTTTTTGCGCGAGGTCTGAACGAGATGCCGGTCGAAACCCCTCTTATGCCAGGTATCGAAGGGTTCCCGGCCGAAGTGGGCGGACATGCTGTGAGCGCGGCAAACCACCTCGTTTTTTTCCACCGCCAGATCGATCTCGGTGCCGCCGGCGTAGCCCAATACCGTGTTGAACTTCGCCCCCACCGTCTCCTCCAGAACTTTGGACAGGATATAATCGCTGCTCGCGGTTCCGCTGCCGCCGCACTTGGGCGGTTCCTTCGCTTTGATGATATCCGCGATGGACTTGTAGGGAGCGTCGGCGCGCATGTAGAAAATGATGGATTCAGTCACGGGAGAGCCGATGAATCGGAACTTGCGCATGTCAAACTGGACTTCTTTACGCCCGACAAATTGGTCGATGTAGACCCCGTTCAGCGGCATCACCAGGGTCAGACCGTCCGGTTTCGCCACATTGTAGACATGGTTGGTGACGATCACGGAGCCGGCACCGGTCATATTTTGCACGATGATCTCGGGCTGGCCGGGAATATGCTTGCCCATGTACTTCCCGAACAGACGGCCCCACCGGTCGTAAAATCCCCCGGCCGTCGAGCCGACCATGATGCGAATGGTCTTTCCCTTGTAGAACTGGTCGCCCTGCGCTCCGGCTTCAGGCGCAATGCCCGGAAGGATAACTGAAAAACAGAAAATCAGCGTAAGCAAAAACACTCGCTCTTTCATCTCGAACTCCTTTCACTACCTGGATCATCTGTGGCGGTAACAATGCAACGCGATGCGCGACGAATTTAACCGCCCCTTCCCGCCAAGTTGTGGCCTATATCGAAGCCTCATTGGTGTCAAGCCTAATTGGCAGGCGTATTGACTTATTCTGGTCGTCGCGCCGCATGACCAATTGATTTCATTTACTCAATTGTTGGTGCCCGGCATGCGTTATTGACTTTGTCGATTTCAAATCCGGCAGCGTCCTGCTCTTCCATACGGCCTGGACGTGAGCCTTCGGCAGAAGCTCAGGCCAAGGCTTAGCCGAACGGCGACCGTATAGTACCATAGGCGCTGGAAGGCTTAACGCTGGATTCGGTAAAGTCAGTCCATCAGATTCTACTCCTTTTCTCTTCGCGGGCAGATCTTCGGAGAATTCACTTCGAGCCAAAATAGTCATTTCTTCGGCACCAACGACTCAAGCCACGGACGAAACTCGTTGATCTTGTCTTTGAATTCCTCGAGCCCGGTAAAAAGATACTCGCGCTTGGGATCGAGGATGAAAAATGGATCGACGATGCCTTCTTTGGGAATATCCACCCGGAACGAATTTTCTCTTGTCAGTTTTTGAAACTGATTTTGTCCTTCGCGGGTGAGAATCCAGTTCAGAAAAATCTTGGCCGCGTTAATATGGGGCGCGGAGGCGAGAAACGCCGCGGGATCAGTGCCAGCGCCGACCGCGGCTAGTCCCTCAAGATGGATCGGTGCGACAGGCAGTCCCTTGGCTGCCATATCCTGGCATTCAATGCCACCTAGCGCTATGGCGAACTTGCCGCCCGCGATCCAATCGCTGATCTGCGGCAGGCTGCGCGAAATGGTGATATCCATCTCGGTGTAAAGGCGCGTCAAATACTTGGGTCCGAGGTCTTCACGGATGTAGATGGCATACATCTGATTGCGCGCGCTGCCGATGCGTAAATCTTGGGAAACAAGCTTGCCCTTCCACTTGGGATTCAATAAGTCCCAGTAGCTCTTGATCTCGTTGGCTTTGACTAAACTCGTGTTGATGCAAGCCGCGGTGTACGGGACGGCGCGCCACATGGCGACAAATTTATCCTCCGTATCGGCGAACCAGAGCTTGCGCTTGAACCAAGCGCTGGTGTCGAGAACTTCGGGCATCATGAGAACCGGGCGAATGGGCTGGAGAAAGCCTTTGTCTTTCAAAGTCCCGAGTAAAATGTCGGTGCCGCCTAACACAAGATCCGCTTGGCGAATACCGGCGCGCTGCTCGGCCATAATCCGAGAGATGATCTCGCTTATCCGTCCGGGTGTGTAGTTGACCTTGATCTTCGGAAAACTTTGCTGGAATACGTCGGTGTAAAGCCGTTGCTGATCGACCCCTGTTGGACCGTAGATGATGAGCCGGCCCTCTTTCTCTGCGGCTTTCTGGGTCGACTCCCAGTCGGTTTTCCAATTGAGCTGAACTTGGGCGGCAAACGCTTCCGCACGAAACGGGTTCAGCGCGGCCAGCATTAGCACGATCAATCCGCAAATGCTGCTCCAGCGGGCGTGATGATTTAGATATCGCACGGTTCAGATCCGCATAACGCGCGGCAAGTGGTCCAACATCTGATCTTTGTCAACCAGCCGCCCGGAACCGATGACGTCAAAGTGTATCAACTCGTTTGACTTCAAATCGCGTAGGATGCCCGGAGGGTCGTCGCCGCGTATGACGGCGTCGATTGCCGACATCCAGAGCTTGCGCACTTGGATCACTCCGCGATCCGAATAACCCAGATGTTCCGCCGTGCGATCGGCGATGGCTCCCTGGCCGATTTGCGCCGCGGCGTCCTGACCATTGACCGTCGTCATGTCGAATTGACGGCGCGTCCCGCGCATAAGCGGCGGCGGTCGCGGTACATTCCTTTTACGTGCGATAGTGGATTTGCCCTCCCTGAAAGGGAAAAACTTCAAGATGAATGAGTACGTGTTGTAATCATCAACTGGCATGCGCCATGCGACGTCGGCGAAATGGGCAGCCGGATCGCCGGGCAGCGAGCCACCGTCGTGAATCACAAGAATGGGCGGCGTGTAGGAAACTTCGCGATGCCATTCTTTTCCGGGAATCGGTCCCGGGCGCCGGGCCACATAGCTTGCGAACAGATCGTCGGACAGTACCTCGAACTCTGGACTCTCTTGCCGTTCCGGATTCTCTCTCGTGCCGTTGACTTCACGCCCGTGGAGGATCGTCGCATGAACCGGATCGAGGCAGTTGTCGAGCTGGTTTAAGAAGTTGCACTCGCGCAAATAACCGGCGAACGTCCGCTCGCCATCTTCGCGCGCAAGAAAATCGTAACGCGGGAATGGCGGCGCCTTACCGGGTCCCATGTAGGCGAACACAACGCCGCCGACTTCGGTAACCGGATAGGCCTTTAATTTGATCTTGTTCTTGAAGGCGCTGCCTGCCGGCTCTCCCGGTTGCTCGATGCAGCGCCCGCCGACGTCGAAAACCCACCCGTGATAGCAGCAACGGAGGCCGCCGGCTTCGATCCAACCATATTCGAGCGAGGTGCCGCGATGCGGGCAGTTGGGTTCCATGAGTCCGACTCGGCCACCTTCGTCGCGGAACAAGACGAGATCCTCGCCCAACCACCGAACAAGTCTCGGCGCGTCCGCATTGATCTCATGCGAGAAACTGACGGGTAGCCAATACCGGCGCAAGGTTTCGCCCGCGGGTGTGCTCGGCCCCACGCGGGTCATCATTTCGTTTTCTTTACTGTCCATACGCTGTTCCGCTCAGAGGCATCGGCGACTGAGCCGGGGCCAAGGTAGGGCGACCTTAGATTTTAGCTCAGGCAAATCCAACGCAGACATTTTTTCTTAAACCACGCCTGCTTTCCGCAATGCGACAATATCCCCGCTAGTGTAACCAAACTCGCTTAGGATGCGCTCCGTGTGCTCGCCCAATTCGGGCACTGCATCTATCCGCGCCTCAAAACCTGGCATCGTCACCGGCGGCAGCAGCGTCGCCAGCAAGCCCACCGGCGAGTCCATCTCGCGCCAGCGGTCGCGGGCTTTCAATTGCGGATGCTCCCATACTTCGTCCGGCGTGTTCATGCGCGCATTGGCGATGCCTGCCGCATCAAGACGTTCGATCAACTGCTCTGTCGTAAGCGTCACAAAGACTTCGGCGATCAGCGCGTTGATCTCGGATCGCTTGGCGGCGCGCCTCGAGTTTGAGCCATAGCGCGGGTCTTGCGCGAGCTTGGGCTGCAGCAGCACTTTCTCGCAGAAAACTGCCCATTCGCGCTCATTCTGTAACCCGAGCATTATGCTCTTATCGTCCCCGGTTTCATAACGACCATAGGGCACGATCGCGGCGTGGTTAGGGCCAGTGCGAGCCGGTGCAGTGCCGCCGAAATGCGTGTAATAAAGCGGGTAACCCATCCACTCGGCGAGCGCCTCCAACATAGTGACCTCGATGCGTGTGCCCTTGCCTGATTTCTCGCGCTGGTAAAGCGCCGTGAGAATGCC
>JAHKKJ010000263.1 GCA_020027655.1 Deltaproteobacteria bacterium
GTCTTACCGTGGTCGACGTGGGCGATGATCGCAATATTGCGCATGTCATCGCGCCGGTTTGTCATTAACGATGTCATGCATCTGTTATCAGGGTGAGATTGGAGATTGTCAAGCCATGGTGGCCAGCTTCTCGGCTTTCTGAGTTCTTGTTGACGCGAAAGACAACCTTGCCCGAAAGCCAAGCAAAGAGCTTTCCTTGATAAGGTTTCGCCCCTAGAGTATTTTTATAGGTTAATGGGCCGACTTAAGACCTACCTTTGGCGCTATTGGCGTCGTTATCTGGTGGGCGGAATTTGCTTGCTCGCTACCGCCACCTTGGTCATGTGGATCCCGTGGTGGATACGGGATGCGGTCCGCATCATCGAGAATGGCGGCGCGCTTCGCGACATTAGGTTTTACGCTGCATTGATCGGGGCGGCAGCGGTTGTACAGGGCGTCGTGCGTGCATGCTCTCGCGCCCTGATTTTTAATGCAGGCCGTGATGTCGAGTACGATCTGCGCAACGACCTGTTTGCCCATCTGCAAAAGCTGCCGCTATCGTTCTATCACTCCCAAAGAACCGGAGACTTGATGTCTCGGGTGATCAACGATATCTCCGCTGTCCGCATGATGCTTGGCCCCGGCGTCCTGAATTTTGTCAACGCTCCGCTCTACCTCGTGTACGCGCTGGTTTTGATGCTTTCGATGGATGTCCGCATGACATTGGCCGCTTTGGCCCCTTTCCCGCTGTTGATATTCGCAGTGGCTAAGTTCCGCGGCAGGATCCTGAAAAGTTCCCTGGAGGTGCAACAGCAGATGTCAGCCCTTAGTAGCCACGTGCAGGAAAACTTGAGCGGCATGCACGTCGTGAAGGCCTATACGCAGGAGGGGTTTCAAACCCGCCAGTTTATCGCGCTGAACGAGGACTTTCAGGCTAAGAGCCTGGAGTTGGCCAGAATGCGCGGCATCATTACTCCGGTCATGCAAGGCTTCAATGCGCTGACGGTTTTGATCGTCCTCTGGTACGGCGGCATTCGGGTCATTCGCGGCGACTTGCTGGTCGCCGACATCGTCGCCTTTGTCGCTTACCTCAATGTGCTGGCGTGGCCCACGGCTGCGTTCGGCTGGATGCTTTCACTGGTCGAGCGAGGCCGTGCCGCAATGAAGCGTCTCGAGGAAATTCTAAAAGCCGAACCGGAGATAGCGAGCTCTGAAAAGTCGCTGCCAGTCCGGGGGCTGAAACAAGGAATCGAATTTCGCGATGTCTCTTTTGTGTATGGTCGGCAGAACAATGGCCATCCGACCCTCGAAGCTATCAATTTTTCACTGCCCGTCGGTCGGTCAGTCGGGTTGGTGGGTCGGATCGGTTCAGGAAAGAGCACGGTGGCGCAGTTGGTGCCGCGCCTCTTCGATGTGTCATCCGGTGAAATTCTCATGGACGGACAGGATATTCGAAAGTTCTCCCTCCGCGAGCTGCGCCGGACTCTCGGTTATGTCCCCCAGGACCCATTTCTCTTTTCGACTTCTCTGCGGCGCAATTTGGCCTTTGGCCGGGACGAAGTCTCCGATGAAGAATTGGCGCGCGCCGTAAGGATCGCTAAGCTGGATCGTGATTTGGAGATCTTTCCCCAGGGAGTGAATACCATCGTCGGTGAGCGCGGCGTCACGCTCTCCGGCGGACAAAAACAGCGGGCAACACTAGCGCGTGCCCTTGTCATGGATCCACCGGTTCTCATTCTCGACGATTGTCTTTCCAGTGTCGACGCGCAAACCGAAGCCGAGATTTTGCAGGGACTCAGGGCGATTCTCAAGGAGAAGACCTGCCTCATCATTTCGCACCGGATCTCAGCGGTAAAAGAGGCAGACGAGATTTTGGTCCTGGACGAGGGAAAGATTATCGAGCGGGGCACTCATGAGGAGCTGGTCAATCGCGGCGGCGTTTACGCCGACCTGTATCAGCAGCAACAGCTGAGTGAGGAGTTGGAGCAGATTTAGATGGCCGAACTGTCCCAGCAAGAAGAGATCCTCGGCAAAGCCTACGATATCCGGCTGATCCAGCGGCTGTGGAAATTTATCGTCCCCTACAAGCGTCTGTTCTGGATGGCCATGCTGCTTCTGCCCCTGCAACAGGCGTTCGGCCTGGCGCAGCCTTATCTGATGAAAATCGGCATCGATCAATATATCGCCGGCCGAGATCTCAAGGGACTCCAAGGCGTGGGGCTACTTTTTCTCGCTGCCGTGGTGGGGGAGACCGTCACTTTGTTTTTCCACTATTACTTCTCCATGCTCGTGGCGCAACGCTGCCTGGCTGATTTGCGCGTCGCCGTCTTCTCCCACGTCCAGAAGCTCCCGATGAGTTATTTCGATCGCAACCCGGTGGGCCGTCTGGTGACGCGCATGACCACGGACGTCGATGTCTTACAGGAGATGTTCTCTTCCGGTGTCATGACCCTGATCTCGGATTTCGTCATGGTGTTTTGGATCATCGGCATCATGTTCTATCTTCACGTGGAGTTGGCTTTGGTTTCCCTGGCGCTGATCCCGCCGATGGCCGTGGCGATTAATTTCTTTCGGGTCAAGGCACGCCAGACGTATCGCCAAATCCGCGAAAGGATCGCGCGGATCAACGCCTATCTTGCGGAGGCGATCTCAGGCATGGGAGTGATTCAGCTCTTCGCTCGGGAGGAGAAGAGTTATCGCGAGTTCGACAAACTCAACTCGGACCATCGGGAAGCGTACCACCTTTCAAATCTCTATGAAGCGTCGCTTTATTCCATGGTCGAAGCCGCGGGTTCGGTAAGTGTGGCGCTTCTGCTTTGGTACGGTGGTGGTGAGGTTCTCCACGGCGTTATCGGCATCGGCACGTTGGTTGCGTTCAAAGAGTACATCAACCGTTTCTTTGTGCCGCTGCGTGACTTCAGCCAGAAATATGCCGTCATGCAGTCCGCGATGTCCTCGGCGGAGCGCATCTTCCAACTTCTCGATACGCCGGTGACGATTGAGAGTCCCAAGAACGCGCTGATTCCGAAACCGTTCCGCGGCGAAGTCGTCTTCGACAACGTCTGGTTTCACTACAAACCGGACGATCCGGTGCTCAAAGGCGTGTCGTTCCGTATCGAGCCGGGAGAGAAAGTAGCAGTGGTCGGGGCTACGGGCGCCGGCAAGACAACCACCATCAAGCTGCTTAACCGCTTCTACGACATCCAAAAGGGCTACATCAAAGTCAGCGGCGTGGACGTGCGCGAGTGGGATCTGCAGGCGCTGCGCCAGCACATCGGGGTTGTTTTGCAGGATGTCTTTCTCTTTTCAGGAGATGTGCGTGCCAACCTGGCTCTTGGAGACCGCTCGATTTCGATGGACAGAATTGAGAAGGCGGCCCAATTTGCCAACGCGGATCGGTTTATTCAATGGCTGCCGGGAACCTTTGACGCTCAAGTGCGGGAGCGCGGCAGCAATTTTTCCGCCGGCCAACGGCAACTGTTGTCGTTGGCGCGGGTGCTGGTATTTCAGCCTGAGATTTTAGTCATGGATGAGGCGACTTCCAGCGTGGACACGGAAACCGAGCTGCTGATTCAAGACGCTCTGGATAAGGTTATGAAAGATCGGACGTGCCTCGTCATAGCGCATCGTCTTTCGACCATTCGTAACGCGGACCGCATTATCGTCTTGCATCACGGCGTCGTCCGCGAGATGGGTTCACACGCGGAGCTGATGGAAAAGCGGGGGATCTATTACCGTCTCTATCAGCTTCAGTACGAGCGCGAAGAGTTAAAACTGGCGACCTATGATGCAGCGGCCAAGATCCATGACTGATCGAAGCAGAAATTGGCCGAAGTTGAGCCCTTCATGCCATCGCCTGGAAATAAATCTTCGTAAGATTGTCTGGCTCATGGTTATGCTCGGCATCTTGGGTTCCGTGATCTCAGGCTGTTCTCCGTTTTACGTCATCCGCGCTGCCTACGAAGAGGGGAAGATCCTTTGGCGGCGGGAACCCATCCCCGAATACCTCGAAAAGCCGGATCTCGGTGCGGAAATTCACGACAAGCTGAATCTGGTCTTGGCGGTGCGTGAGTACGCGCGCGATGTTCTTAAGCTCAATGTCGGCGGCAGCTACTCCAGCTATTCGTATGTCGATCGGCCGGACCTGACTTATATTCTTACCGCTGCGCCGCGGACTGAACTGCGGCCCTACACGTGGTGGTTCCTGATTATCGGTCGGGTTCCTTACAAAGGATACTTTTCCAAGGAAGACGCCGCGGCCGCAGCCAAAGAGCTTGAAGACGATGGCTACGATACGAACATCCGAACGTCCGCCGCCTTCAGTACGCTTGGATGGTTCGATGACCCGCTGCTCTCCCACCTGCTGCGCTACGACAAAGTCACCTTGGCGGAAGTCGTCTTTCACGAGCTGTTTCACAACACGTTGTACGTCAAGGGCGCCGGCGCGTTTAATGAAAGCGTGGCGAATTTCGTCGGCGGGCGCTCGGCTATCGATTTTTTTCGCGACCGCTTCGGCGCGGGAAGTGCAGAACATGAACGAGCGATTCGCGCCTGGGAGGAGGAGCTGGAGTTTTCAGAATTTATCGGAAAGCTTGCGGCATCCCTCGACGAGCTCTATGCGAGAAAGATTCCCGAAGAAGAAAAGCTCCGTCTTCGACAGGAAGTCTTTACTCGGGGTAAAGAAGAATGGTCAGAATGGGTAACTCAGCATCCGACACACCGGTTCCGTAACTTTTCCAAACAGTCGCTCAACAATGCGGTCATCGTTCACTACATGCTCTATCTTAAGAATCTCAAATGGTTCGAGGCGCTGTACGAGGCCGAGGGCAAAAATCTCGTTCGCGCCATCGATTCGATTCGAGAGGCCGTGGCGAAGGGCGGCGAGCCGTTTGAGGCGGTTCAGAGTCTGCTAAGTAAGCGGAATAACCAGGCCGTAGTAAAGACTGGAGTATTGGAGTAAAGGAATACTGAAATTGAAGATCGAGGATGGAGGATTGAGGATCGACATCTTCTATTCTCGAGCTTCGATTCTCGCTTTCGTCTACTACCCCAACACTCCATTACTCGACTGCTCCATTTCACCCAGTCGCCTCTTTGAAACGGCGAATGGCGTCGATGTGGGCGGCGGGAGTCGTGAGGCTTGCTTTCATGGTGTTGACAGTCAAAGGAGTCGCGCCGAGTTTTTTCCACTCGGCGATCGCCTTGACCCACGCCTCGGCCGTTCCTTGGCTAATGGGAAGTCGTCCTTCAATGCCGATGCTCATGGGATCGCGACCCGCTTCCCGCGCGTACGAATGAATCTTTTCGATCGCTGCCCGGCACGTTTCGTCAGGCCCCATCTGCGGAAACCAGCCGTCGCCGAGCCGGGCCAGACGGCGCAAGGCACGATCGTCAGTGCCTCCGAACCAGATTGGAATGGGCTGCTGCATCGGCAGGGGATTCAACCCCGCGTCGGTGATTTTGTGCCACTTGCCCTCAAAGCTGACTAACTCTTGAGTCCAGAGCTTGCGCATCACTTCAACTTGTTCCTCGGAACGGAGGCCCCGGTTTTTGAAGTTTTCGCCGAGGGCTTCATATTCCACGGGATTCCAGCCGATGCCAACGCCCAGGCGAAGACGACCGCCGCTTAAAACATCCAAGGCTGCGGCCTGTTTAGCCACCAGCACGGTTTGCCTTTGCGGGAGAATGATAATGCCGGTAACCAGCTCGATTTCCTTGGTAAGGCCGGCCAGGTACCCGAAAAGAACGAACGGCTCATGGAACGGGTCCCGGTAGGTATAAGGCGGACGCCAGCCGGGACGGCTGGCAGGATTGGCCCCAATCACATGATCATAGGCGAGGATGTGGTGATAACCCAACTCCTCGG
>JAHKKJ010000867.1 GCA_020027655.1 Deltaproteobacteria bacterium
CGAGATGCATTCCGAGCCCGCGGCAAAAGATCCCTGCTTTCGTTGGCTCTGAGAAATCAGAAAACATATTCCAGGAGAGGAGAACCTCATCGAACGAACATCCGAGAAAATTAAAGTCGGCCGCTATAAGAAAAGTTCTGCTGCAGGCACCAAACATGCTGTAAGGAGTGGAGCCCCGCTCAAGTCAGTAATGTGCGAAAGCCCCCAAGACCAGATACATTCGGAGCAACGGGTGCAAGAGACCGAACGGCTCGCTTTTTTGGGAACTAGGGCCGCCGTCTTTGCCCATGAAGTTGGCAACCCCATCGCCGGAATCCTCTTGTCTCTGAAGTGTGTCGAGAGTCAGTTCAAAAAACAGGAGGTCAATGACCCCTCTTTGATATCGATGATCCGAGGTGCGATAGGAGAGATCGATCGTTTAGGCTCATTGCTCAAAGAGTTTCGCTCTCTTGCGCCTGAGCAAACTCTCGACCTCGAGTGCACCGATCTTGTGAAGATCGCCGAAGAGGCCTTGGCGTTAGAGATGATAGCTTATCGGGCTGCTGGAATAACCGTTAAATTCGCCTTCGAGGATGCTTTACCCCTGGTTAGATTGGACACAGCGAAAATAAAACAGGTGATCCTAAATCTTTGCAAAAATGCGGTTGAGGCCATGCCGAACGGGGGATGCCTAACACTCAAAGGCTATCGCACTCGAGGGATGGTAGTCTTGGAGATCAGTGATGACGGTGTTGGAGTCCCTGACGACGTAAACATTTTCGAGTTATTCAAGACCACCAAGCGGGGCGGCACTGGTTTAGGACTTCCTCTCGTGCAGCAGATTGTCTCAGCGCATAACGGCACGATCGACTACAGGAGTGAGCCGGGCCGCGGGGCGACATTTAAAGTTTCCTTGGCCCATGTCTGAGAACAAGGCGATGACCCTTTGCTCAGACCGTGGGACATTGCCATTGGACTTAGGCATTGGAACCGAGCGAGTCTGGACATCCCGCTGAGAAAGACGTAGAGTCTCATGAGGATCCGGCAAACGAAGTATAGTGCCTGAAAGAAAGCTCACTGACCCAGCTCCCTGAGGAAATTGACTATCGTTGTTGTCATCATCGTGGGCTTCAAAGGAGGCGCGATCATGATTCAACAAACTCCTCAAGCAGACCTGTTCAAACAACAATTGCGCGATTCGTTGCAGCGCGAGACCTTCCACACTCGCGCCGTCAAGATTGCCAGACACACTAACGTCTATAACTGTGGCGATCAAGACGAAATGGTCTACTTCATCGAAAGCGGGCAAATCAAACTGCTCATGTTGTCGTCCGAAGGTAAAGAGTGCCTCCTGGCTATCCACGCTGCAGGAGATATTTTCGGTGAGCTGTGTTTATCCAGGTTAGGCGCCCGCCTAGAAACAGCGACGGCGATGAAACCAACGATGTTGAAACAGATACCCTGTGACCAGTTCTTCACGCGTCTAAGCCGCGACTCGCTGTTCGAGGGGTTCGTACAGTACCTGGCGGTGCGCATTGCCGACCAGCAGCAGGTGATCGCCAATCTGGTGACGGTGGATAGCGAGCAGCGGCTCGGCAAGACCTTATTACAGCTGGCTCGCACCATGGGCAAGAAGGATCCGCGCAGCATCCGCATCGAACTGAGGATTTCGCATGAAGAGTTGTCTGAGATGGTGGGAACGACGCGGCCCCGGATCAGCATGTTTATGCAGCGATTCCGAAACCTTGGGTTGATTGAGATGAGTACAGAACACTTTCTCATCATCAAAGAAAACAAGCTCACTGCTTACCTAGCCCAAATCGCTTAGAGCGGCTATAGCGCCACCCGGAACGGCGCCATAATCTTTTTTCAAAATCGTCCAATATTAGACAGCAACCCCGGCCGAGTCACAGTATTGTTGTCGGGTACCCGTTAGGTGTGAAAATAATCACGCATTCAAGAATGCATAGTCCATCTCAGGAAGGCACAAAAATATGTTAAGCCCACTGACAAGTGAACATGAGTCGATCACCGAGCCGGCGCCGGAGTTTAAGAAGTTCCGCATCGTTTTGATCAAACCCTCCAAGTACGACGATGACGGTTATGTCATTCGCTTTTGGAAAGGCGTGCTCCCGAGCAACACCCTCAACGTTCTGCACGGCCTGACCGAAGCCGTGAAAAGCAATCGCGTCTTCGGCGATCTTAGGATAGAGATCGTCACCTTTGACGAGACCGCGGAAAGACTTCCGGTAAGCAAGATTATCCGCTGGAGCCGGCGTCCTGCTACCAAGCTCGTCGTGGGGTTGGTGGGGGTCCAAACCAACCAGTTTCCACGGGCATTCGATCTGGCCCGGCAGTTCCGCGCTGCCGGGATCGATGTGATCATCGGCGGCTTCCACACCAGCGGCACCATCAACATGCTGCATGCTGAGCGATCAGGAGCCCGACATCCAGGCTTTGGTCAAAGAATCCATCTCGATCGTATCCGGTGAAGTCGAGGAGAACTGGGCGGAGATTCTGGCGGACGCGCTCCATGGCCGGTTAAAGCCCATTTATTCATTCGCCCAAGACCTGCAAAACCTCGTCGACATCGGCAACTCACCGCTCCCCCGGATCAGCCCCAAGACCATGCGCCACTTTGCCCAGCCCTCTTTCGGCACCGCGGA
>JAHKKJ010000264.1 GCA_020027655.1 Deltaproteobacteria bacterium
ACTTCGAGGTATTCGTCCGCCTCGTCGGCCGGCAGATGTTCGAACCATTCAATCAAACTGACGCCGTCCGAATATAGGTACTCGCGAAGATTGAGTCCTTCCAACTGAGCTCGAGTCTCGACCCGGTAAAGGTCGATGTGATAAACCGCCAACCGGCCGTGGTATTCGTTTATCAAAGTAAAGGACGGGCTTCGAATCCAGGCCTCTTTGCCTATCTCAAGGCCCTGCGTCACACCTCTAACAAAACAGGTCTTGCCAGCCCCCAGCTCGCCAATAAGAGCAATGATTTCGCCGCCTTTCAGCAGTCTACCGAGCCTGCTTCCCCAACTCATCGTCTGGCGGGGCAAACGGGTCAAAACACTCCACGAAGCCATCAGACCATGAGCCCCACCAGCACAACTAATATATTTTTATCGAGAATTCGAGGACTACGATGCCGCCATCGACAACGCCCGCATTCCTGGCGGCAAGCCCCCGATAATATCCGATGCTATCAGCCCTATTTGACCCTTCTCCGCGGCCACACGATCACCCACAAATCCGTGCAGATAAACTCCAAGCTTCATCGCATTTTCAGGGCTAAGTCCTTGGCCCAAAAGCGCTGCCAATATACCGGCGAGAACATCGCCCATTCCGCCGCTCGCCATTCCTGGATTACCGGTGGGATTGATGAATACCTTGCCCTCCGGTGTCGCGATTACCGTCCTCGCACCCTTGAGCACGACGTGACAGCGATGCTGCGTCGCAAAGGAGCGAGCGGCGCCGACACGGTCTCGACTCAGGGTCGCAGTGTCCTTGTTGATTAACCGGGCCATCTCCCCCGGATGAGGTGTGAGAATGGGCGGAGTCTTCGCATTGCGCAATCGATCTATTTCCAGTGCCAGATTGTTGAGTCCGTCCGCGTCGATTACCCAGGGAATCTCCAGATTCCGCAGCAACCAGCGGAGCGTGCTCCGCGTCGAGTCATTAACTCCGATGCCGGGGCCAAAAAGCAGTGAACTTTTTCGGTCCAACAGACGGCGCCATTCTTCATCGCCCAGCGGTTCCATTTCTTCAGCGGCGTTATCGCGCAGCCGCTCGGTCATCACTTCGACCAAAGTGCTGGCAAAAATATCGTTCAGCGATCGCGGCGCCGCCAAGGTCACCAAACCCGCGCCGCTTCGCATCCCCGCGCGGCAGGCCAAAATCGCCGCGCCCGTCTTCCCCCGCGAGCCTGCCATTACCAGCACATGTCCGTAGGTCCCCTTGTGGGTATCCGGCTCCCGAATGGGAACCAGCCAACGGACCTCTTCTCGTTCCAAAAGCTCGGTGTTTGGAGACACTTCCTCAACCGCGCGGGGATCGATGCCGATATCTGCCACGGCCAGGTCACCGACATAATTCAAGCCGGGATGAATAACCTCACCGAGCTTTGGGTAGGCCAAGGCAACTGTCATCTCCGCTTGAACGGCGACACCCAGCGGCGTCCCGTTATCCGTATCGAGACCGGAAGGAATATCGACTGACACAATCGGAATCCCGGAAGCATTCATGAGCGTGATGGCTTCACCGTAGAGGCCGCTTACAGCTTTTTTTATCCCGGTTCCGAGAATCCCATCCACAAGCAATCCCTTGCCGCGCATCCGCTCGCTGAGCAGACCCAAAGATGCTTCTGCAATCTCAGTAACTTTTCCTCTAACTCTTACATAAGCTCTAAGATTGTGAGCGGCGTCCGGCGACAGTTCGTTTTTCCGCGCGAGGAGCGCAACCTCGGAAGGAATGCGTTTTTTTTTGAGCAGTCGGGCGACGACCAACCCATCCCCACCATTGTTACCTTTGCCGGCAACTACCAAAACGCCTTTTTTTGCGACCCGTTCAAAGCGTTCGAGAATCGCCTTGGTTATCCCCTCTCCTGCCCGCTCCATCAAGGTGAGACTAAGGACGCCGTACTTCTGGATCGTCAAGCGATCCATCTCACGCATCTGCGCAGCGGTAACAACAAACATACGTTCAAGACGTTCAAATCGTTCAACCGCTCCGCTCCGTTCAAACGTTTTGAACGTCTTGAACCATTTGAACGATTTGAACCGGTTATCCTCTCGCTTTAGCGAGCAGTTGCTTCATCTCGCGCACCGCCTGTTCGATCCCGACGATAATCGCGCGGGCGATAATACTGTGGCCGATGTTGAGTTCGACGATCTCCGGAATGGTAGCGATGGGTGGAACATTATCATAATCGAGGCCGTGCCCGCCGTGAACTTCCAAACCCAAGTTGTGGGCAAGCGCCGCCGCTGCGGCAACTGCATCACGCTCCTTTTCCCGTTCCGTTTCCGCCGCGTTGCAATACGTTCCGGTGTGGATCTCCACTGCGTGAGCATCGACCTCTTTGCTGGCTTCTATCTGACTCCTTTCGGGATCAATAAACAGGCTTACATGAATGCCTCGATCCTGAAGCCGTTTGACCGCCTCCAGAATTTTTTGTTTGTTCGCCGCGACATCGAGACCGCCTTCGGTGGTGAGTTCCGCTCTCTTCTCCGGAACGAAGCACGCGTCATCCGGTCGTAACTTCTCCGCCAATGCCACCATGGCCGGAGTCACAGCCATCTCCAAATTAAGCTTCGTACCTAGTCGTCGGCGCATTAGCTCGACGTCACGCTCTTGGATATGCCGCCGATCTTCCCGGAGATGCACGGTGATCCCATCGGCGCCGGCCTTCTCGGCCAACAACGCCGCCTCCACCGGGTCCGGCACCGCAGCGCGGCGCGCCTGTCGCACCGTCGCCACATGATCGACATTAACGCCTAAACGAATCACGGATTATGCCCCTACTTCCGCACGAATTGCCTCGGCAATCTCGCCCGCCATCTGTTTGACCTTGTCTTCGTTTTCGCCTTCTAGCATCACTCGCGCTAGTAGCTCGGTGCCAGAATACCGGACCAGCATTCTTCCCCGTTCTTTGAGATCCTTTTGGACCTTTGCCATCGTCTGCTGGACGCGGGGCATGGTAGCCAAAGCTTTTTTCTCTTTCACTCGGACATTAATCAGCACTTGGGGCAGTCGAGTCATGACTTTTTTGAGCTCGCCGAGCCGTTTTCCTTTTTCCATCAACAGCGCCAATACTTGCAGACAGGTAATCGCCCCGTCGCCGGTGGTGTTGTGATCCAGAAAGACGATGTGGCCCGACTGCTCGCCCCCCAGATTGTGTCCGCCGGCCAGCATCTGCTCGACAACATATCGGTCGCCGACTTCGGTGCGCAGCAGTTTAATCCCAAGATCCCGCAGCGCGATCTCCAGGCCGAGGTTGCTCATCACCGTAGCGACAACGGTTTGCTGCTTGAGGGTTCCCTTCTCTTGCATGTCCTTCGCACACATGGCCAGGACTTGATCACCGTCCAATATTTCACCGGTTTCATCGACGAACATCGCGCGATCCGCGTCGCCGTCCAGGGACACCGCGAAATCCGCACCTTTGTGCAATAGAACGTCTCGGGCGGTCTCCGGGTAGAGGGCGCCGCAACACCGGTTGATATTTTCGCCGTCAGGCTGAACACCCAGTGGAATTACCTCGGCGCCCAGCTCCGATAAAACCTCCGGCACAACACGATAGGCAGCGCCGTGACCGCAATCGGTTACAATCCGCAACCCCTCCAAAGTGAGATGACGCGGAAAACTGTTTTTTAGAAACACGATATACCGGCCCACCGCATCGCTGATTCGAAAAGCCTTGCCGATCTTCGAAGCCGTGGGTCGGTTTTGTTCCGTCTCGCCGTTGAAAATCATCTCCTCCATCCGTGCCTCGACTCCGTCCGGCAGTTTAAAGCCATCCCACGAGAAGAATTTGATTCCGTTATCTTGATAAGGGTTGTGGGAAGCCGAAATCACCACGCCCGCATCAGCTCTCATGCTCCGGGTGAGAAAGGCAACGCCCGGCGTGGGCATGGGCCCCACCAGTTGCACATCGGCCCCCATGGAACAGATACCTGAAGCCAGTGCCGTCTCCAGCATGTAGCCGGACAGGCGGGTATCTTTACCGATAAGTATTTTGTAGCGGTGCTCCGTGTCACCACCGAGTATTTTCGTTAGCGAAGGAGACCTCCGGCGGCCCGATTCGTTACCGGGTTGCGCTACCGGATCCTGCAAGACCCGGGCAATCGCTCGCCCCAGCTTCAGCGCCATGTCCGATGTCATCGGCTCCTGGTTTGCTACCCCTCTTACACCATCCGTTCCAAAGAGACGGCGCTCGGGTTTATTTTTTTTCTCTTCTGGTTGAGACATCGATGTTAACTCCTTCTTACGTCAGCATACTTAAACTCCCGCCTTTGTGATTCGGACTTTAAATCGCTGGGGCTTTTGCTCCGTTACTTTCACCTCAGACGGTAAACTAACACTCAGTGGTACGGAATGTTCCCCAGGAGCCAACCCTTTGAGGTTCAAATAAACCTGCTCTGTTCCAAGTTCGAGCTTTTCAATGATGTGCCTGGGACCAGAGACTCGCAGATAGGCCGACCGTGGGCTCACGTTATACTGTCCTTTAAACCCCTTCGCCTGCACGTCAATACCGCTAAAAGCACGGCTGACTTCCTCCTCTTCCAACGTAATCGCAACCTCTACTTGATCAGGAGAGAACGAAAACGGCTTTCCATCCGTCGAGAGTCTGACCTTGCGCTTCATAGTGCTGCGGGTGTCCTCGAGATCGATGGGAACGGTCTCCACTGACACGAGGCGGCGCACTTCCTCCGCCGGCCCGAGAACCGAAACGCGTCCAGGCTCCACCGATGTTTCGCCGATCTTCTGACCGGCAGGAGGTTTGTTGACAAACCGCACCGCCACCGGCAGGACCCGTCTGAGTACCGGTTCCAACCGTAAATGAATGACCGGTGGAGTAATCCGTGCAACCGTCACGCCTCGAGGAATGCTGAAGGAACTGGGGCCCAGTGGATAGCTTACGGAACCGGGCTTCGCGCCATCGAGATCCAAGCCGAGCTTAAGGTCCCCCGCATCCAGGGTGGAAACTAAAGTGCGGGGGCCCGTTAAACGCAAAACCACGTAGTCTACGCGGTTATCCATGACCATGAGGTCGGAGGGAATGCTGCGGAACTCTACCGGCACCTCGACAGCTCGCTCGACGTCCCGATGGCCTGCGACCCAAAGTCCCACGGCGATAACGATCGCGAGAACCTTGAGTCCGAAATTGCTCCCCGCAAGCGAAACAATTTTGTCCCACAGATATTTCATGATCCGACCAGCTCGCGCAGGGCGTTTCTGAGTCTCGTACCGTCAATGTTCTCGGTAACGTTACCACCGACTACGAGAGCCACCGTGCCCTCCTGCTCCGAAATGACAATAGCTACGGCATCCGTTTCTTCTGTGACACCGATGGCGGCGCGATGCCGCGTGCCCCAACTTTTTCTCAAGTTCGGATTCGTGCTCAGCGGCAGCAGGCAGCGAACCGCTGTGACCCTGCCCTTTTGGATCACGAGAGCGCCATCGTGAATGGGTGAATGGGGTAGAAAGACGCTTTCCATTAACTCTCGGCTGACTCGGGCATCCAGACGGGTGCCGATTTCCATGTATTCATTCAACCCCACCTCGCGTTGCAAAACGATCAACGCACCAAAGCGTTTCTCAGCAAGCACCATCGCCGCCTGGACAACGTCTTCGATAATAATATCGTCGCGCCGTTGAACGATCCGCTCTGCGCCGAAAAGCGGCGCGGTGCCGACCCGTGTGAGCGCTCGGCGGATATCGCTTTGAAAGATAACGATGATGACTAAGATGATCGATCCAAGAAAATTATCCAGAATCCAATTCAAGGTGAACAGCCCTAAGGCGCGCGAAAGAACAAAA
>JAHKKJ010000265.1 GCA_020027655.1 Deltaproteobacteria bacterium
GGGCGCTATGACGCGGCCGGCATTGCGCCGACTATCAAGGTTCCGGCGCTATTCATCCTCGCCGAGCGCGACGACGTCACTCCGATGGAGCACGGCGCTGCGCTGGCGCGCGACTGGGGCGGGCCGCAGCGCACCGTAACCTTGGAAAATGCGCGTCACTATGGGATCGAGCGAAGGGCCGAGTTTTGGAAGGCAGTGGGAGAGTTCCTGCGCGAGATCGAGTCTACTCCGCCGCGCCAAGAGGTTTACGCGGTCGAAGCTGGATCGCGGCCATAGCCACTGGCGCCCGGGGGAAAAGAAATAGGGAGATCCTGTGTCAGGCTTAGCAGGGCGCAACTTTCTTATCTGTCACGTTGACACGATTGCTCGACGGGGTGGCTTTCATTCGGATTCCGGAAAATAAGCCGCAGGTCGTGGAGAGCTTGGCCAAAGGACTCCGTCTCAAACGCATCGACGATGCCGAGGAAGGCTATCAAAGTATGCTCAGCATCTACGAAAGAAAAATGTATCCTAGCGTCGACGGCGTGCGCAACGTTATCCGTCTCCTCGGTGCCGGCAACGAAAAGATCCGCCGACTCAAAGCCGAGGAATTGGTGGACGATAGCGTGGTCAAAAGATTGGAAAAAGAAGGCAGGTTTTAATGAGCGCCGTCCAATTGCACAATCGGTTTGCAGCATGCAAGGAGAATGAAAATGGTCACTACGAATGAGCAATCGGGGACAAACGTCCATGAGGTCGCTGATCGGATTTATCGCATCAATACGCCGGTGGTCATGGAAGGAGGACCGGGAGGATTCTCATTCAACCAGTACCTTATCGTTGACGATGAGTCCCTGATCTTTCACACCGGACCGCGAAAGATGTTCCCTCTTGTCCGCGACGCGGTTGCCAGCGTGATGCCGGTGGAAGAGCTTCGTTACGTGGCGTTTTCGCACGTGGAGGCGGACGAATGCGGGTCGCTCAACGAATGGCTCGCGGTAGCTCCGCGATCCATGCCTCTATGCGGCACAGTCGCGGCCGTAGTATCCATCAATGATCTCGCCGACCGGCCGCCTCGTGCACTCGCCGACGGGGAGAGGCTTTCGCTTGGCAAACATTCCGTGCAATGGTTCGATACACCGCACCTGCCCCACGCCTGGGAATGCGGCTTCCTGATGGAAGAAAGAACGAAGACGCTGCTGTGTGGCGATCTGTTCACGCAGGGCGGCGCCGATCATCCGCCCATTACCGAGTCGGACATTCTCGGCCCCAGCGAGGCGTTCCGTCAGACGATGGACTATTACTCACACACGAAAAATGGGCGTGAGATGCTTGAGAGACTTGCTACCACCGAACCCGCAACCCTCGCATGCATGCACGGCAGCGCATGGCGTGGCAACGGTGCGAGACTCTTGCGGGCTCTCGCTGATGCACTTTCCCGCTAACCGCCCGCCAATTTACACTCTCGATAGGAGGGATCGGCCATGAGCGAGATCGGATTGTTCGAAGCGATGTATTCGGCTCGGGCGCTGCGCCGGCTGAAACCTGACCCGGTGCCGGACGAGATCATCACACAAATCCTCGACGCCGCCATCCGTGCCCCTTCGGCCGGCAACTCCCAGCACTGGGTGTTCGTTGTCGTGCGCGATGTGGAGGTACGGCGCAAGTTGGCTCTCATCTACCGGAAAGCCTCCGACATCGCGAAGGCGATCTACCAGGCGCGCGGCCGTCCCGCCCACATGACCGACGAGCAGTACCAACGGATGATGTCATCCGGCGCGTATCTGTGGGAGCACATGGGCGAGGCGCCGGTGCTGCTGGTGCCCTGCCTCCGAGATCGCCCGGCGCCCCCGCGCGAGACGCTGCCGCCCGCGGTGCAGGCGATCTATGAACAGGAGCTTGTCTACACTGATCGGATTCGCGGCGCCAGTATTTATCCCGCTGTGCAGAATATCATCCTCGCCTGCCGCGCTTTCGGCCTCGGCACGTTGATTACTACTAATCACATCCGTTGTGAGGGCGAGGTCAAAGCTTTGCTGGGAATACCGGACGACGTATTGACCTATGCGCTGATGCCCATCGGTTATCCCGAGGACAGGTTCGGCCCGGTCAAGCGCCGGCCCGTCAATGAAGTAGCGTATGCCGATCGCTGGGGTATCGGCTGGCCGGGTTGAGTCGCTGCGACGGTACAGTGAAAGACTTTCAGTATCGGAACACGGTTACGTGGCAGTGCTAAGAGTCCGTCGCGGGGGGAGGAGGTCTTTAATAAGAATTGATTTAGCGCGATCATAGAGGCATGGAGCTTATGAAGACGTCGCTTTTGGGCATGGTGAGAATTGTCTTCCTCGCGCTCACCCTCAGCGGTTGTTCGACCGCTACTCCAATTGTCAGTGAATGGCGTAATCCGGCTTACGCCTCGGCTCCCTTCAAACGAATTATGGTCGGAGGCCCAAGCGGCGAGACCAGCGTGCGGCGTACCTTCGAAGATGAATTCGTGGTTCAGCTCCGGGCAGCGGGTATCGACGCGTTGGCGAGCTATCGGTTCATTCCGGAGGACGAAGGGATCGATGAAAACAACCTCAAACAAGCCGCGCAAAAGGCTCGCGCCGATGCGGTGCTCTTCCCGCGATCGGTGCACATGGAACAGAAGACCAACTACGGCCCGACATTTCCGTATCTTTCGTTCGGTATCTTCGGCTCAAACGTCGGTGCCTCTTGGTCTGGACTCTCCGGCGCGCCCAGCGTTCAACGTTACAACGAATATACTTCGGAGACCACGCTGTATGACGTCGCCAAGAACGAAGTGGTCTGGACCGGCACCATCAAGACGACGGAGCCGGAAAACGTGCGAACGGCGATTAAGTCCTATGTCGAAGCGGTCATGAAAGCGCTCGATGCGCAAAATCTGCTTCCCAGGCGGTAGTGAGCGAGCCTGCTGCTCGTCGAGGAAGTGGCGGCGAGCGGCCTGTGGGATCGGTAGTCAGCGATTCGTATACATCGGCTTTCGATCTCGCAGCGCCAGCCACCCGCGGGCGATCCGGTAGATGGCCCACACGCCGGCCGCGAAGAAAATCCCTATCGCAAGCGGAATTCCCACCAGAGTGATGAACAGCATGCCGCCGATCACACACCAGAGGAGTGCAAACCAGAACGTCCGAATCTGCCAGCGAAAGTGTGACTCGAGGTAGGTGCCTCTGGCCTCTCCCCTCTTTATATAGTTGATGACGACGGCAATGATCGAGGGCACACCGAAGACGAAGGCACCGACAATGGTCGCGGCGGTCGTTATACCAATCATAAGGCTCAGGGCGTGCAAGGCATACACGAGGTGTGTAACGGTGACGAGGCCCGGTGCCGGCGCGGTGGCGGGGATTGCGGTGTTGTCGGTCATGAGCGCTGTTCCCTCAGCTAAATCGCGGTGACAGGGAAAATTTTTGGGGTCAAGTCTGAGTCCGTACTCTATAGCATGTCTGGCACAGAAAAATAGGATAGGCACCGGATGGTCGGGCTATTCCTCGTATTCGATAGCCGTGGTGCTTTACGGTCGTCAGACCCGTTAGGAAGGGCGAAAGAAACTACCCTTGGTTTCAGCACTTCCGGCAGATGAGATCTCCCTTTGGAAATGGCAAGAGCACGCAGTCTACTCGCGTATCGGTTTGCGCGCGGTTCAGGAGCTCCGTCTGGACGCGGGGGGAAGTTACGTTATCGATGACGAGCCATCCGCCGGGCACGAGGCGCGGGACCACTTTCTCGTAGACGTTGCCGTTGCGCTCCGGCGGCTCAATATCGGAAAAGCAAAACGCGATCCCCTCGAAACGGGTCGCGTAGTCGAGAGCGTCGCCATGAAACACTTGGACCGAACCTGCCGCGCCGGCGCGGGAAATGTTCTCGCGAGCCCAGGCGACCTTCTTTTCATCGATATCGACCGTTGTGAGCGTCACGCCTCTCGCGCGAGCGGCCAGCGACAACCACAGACTGGAGTAGCCGCCGCTGCTGCCCAGCTCGAGAAATGCGCCCGGCGGCGCCGACATCGCCAGGAGCGAAAGACAGCGCCCGACGTCCACGGAAACACTGCGAAGCGACGGTTGATCGCGTGCCGTCTGTTCCTCCAGCGCGTGCATCACCTGTTGCATGTCGGCTGAGATATCATGAAACACTGGAGCCTCCCTCGAGATTTTCGAACGGCACGCTGCGCCGGTTGATCTGCTCTTCGATATCGTCCGGAAACAGATTTTCGCTCAGCATGACATAGTCGCCGTAGGCGCCGTGAACCGGACCCAGCAGGTTACGTTCGGCAAGCAGCCCAGCCTTACGCTTGCCAAACTGAGGCAACTGCGAGCGGTATTTCTGATAGCACTCGTACCAATTGCGCGTAAGCAGTATGTAATAGTCCAATGGCACCGGCGGCTGCTCGGCTTCCTTGCAAAGCGCCGTCGACGGCTCCCGCCGCCACTGCTGCGGCCGCGGTAAGATTCCACGTGACATCAGATATTCGAAGCAGCCGCTGGTCGACTTGACCGCTTCGTCGACGGATTGAAAGCCGTGCGGCCGCGCCATTTCAACGCCGGAGACAAAACTTGGCTGCACGTTCCCCGGACCGAAAACTTCGACCGCGTCGCACATCCAGCGCACCCAGTTGTCCCAACCAACGCGCTCGGCTTTGCCGGGATTGATCCATTCGAAGAGCCGCTTGTCCCACACCTCCATGTTGAAGTGAATGTTGTCGGCGCCGGCGGCTTTGTACCGTGCCACTTCTTCGCGCGGCCGGGCATTGACCTCGAAGGTGATTCTTGGCTTGGCGGAGCTCCCTTTGATGGCGCGGATGTACTCCTCGTAGAAGTCCACTTCGCTCTTACCGTGCAGCGTCTTGGTGATCGAGCCGCCGCTGAGCACGAAGCCGGGCGCGCTTACTCCATACTTGCGGGCGTCGCTGGCGACCTCGTCGCAGACTCGCACGACATCTTCCACCGATTTTACCGGCGCCGCCAAAGTGAAGTCACGCGACAGCTTCATCTGGCGGGCGTTCTCGTTAATGTCACAGAACTTACACTCCTCGCGGGCTCCCCAGTATTGGCAATTGCGAAAGATCGTAATGAACGCGCCGAAGGCGACGATCTCATGATAGGGTGTGCCATCAGGCAAGCTCTTCGCGTAGTAGTCGGGGGTTTTAGGGAAGCGGACTTCCGCGAGCACGCGCCCTTCCGTGGTCATGACGAGTCGGCCATCGACGACATCGATCAGGTAAGGTGAATAGGGAGAAAGCGAAGTCTGAATCGCCACCGGGCGCATGCCGTAGGGCCCATTAAGGATGACGAAGTGCTCCGGCACGCGCCGATGCTCGCCCCTCTTAAACTCGGACATCGGCACGAGGTCATAGGAGAACAATCGGTACGACTTGACCAGCGCGCCGTCCGCGGCTTGGAGTGCGGCGTCGCTGAACCAATGACCCAGGCTCAGCAGATGTTGCTTGAGAATCGTCTCCTTGGGAACACCGGGGTACTTTTTGAAATACGATTCCAAAACTTCGGGATTGGATTCGTTGGTCGTCGGGTTGTTACCCATTGAGCGGATTCCTTTCGTCACATTTCGTGTTTGCGCCGCGTTTGCCGGCGTTGCTATTTCAACAGGGCGTGGGCAACCTTGGCCGCGGGTTCGCGCACCTTGTCGAGTTTTTCTTCCGATTGATTTTCGATCTGCAAGAAATCATTGACCGACATATGGTCTTTCGCCGCGATCGTTCCGGATTCCCTCAGGAAGCGAGTATCGACGTCGAGGCGCCGGGTCGCCTGGCCGAGCGCTCGGGAAACGATCTCCTGTCCCTCGCGGCCCAACAGCCAATTGA
>JAHKKJ010000266.1 GCA_020027655.1 Deltaproteobacteria bacterium
TAGCCGGCGTCTTGAAGAATGCTCTTGCTGATGGGGGCGGTGGCCATGGCATCGACGACGCCGGAGAGGGCAAGCTTGGCCGCTACGACGATGTAGCGGTAGGCCGCATGGCCCGCCGCCTTGGTCGGACGGCCCGGACGTGATTCTCTCGTGGCAAGAGAAGAAAGCGAGCAAACAACCCCGGCGTAATGGCTTTCTAGCAGCGGCAGCAGCGCTTGCCCCGGTCGCCAACAGACGAGTTTGGAAGAATTAGTTTTGCCTTTCCACGCGCGCCTCAAAACCTCCCAGTCACCTAGAATAAGCGGACTGCAAACTCTTTTGAGGCGCGGATCGGCTAGCGCCTTGCGGATCACCTCAGGCCCAATACCCGCCGGGTCGCCCATAGTGACAGCGACAATAGGTTTGCGTGCCATTGATTTCCGAGAAAACGAGAAAAACCGATCGGCTGACTCCCTGCTTCGACTGTATCAGGGATTCAACGTTTGAAGGGATTCAATGCGTCAAAGAATCCCCCGGATTGACCCGAGGAAGATCCCCCTCCGCTCGATTTGTCGGCCGGAGTCGAAAGGACATCAGGGACATCGTCTACGGTATCGGTGGCGAAAAGCGGAACGCCAAATACATTGACAATGCTCTTACCAGCCATTGGACTTTTCGGATCGTCGTCTTCCACGGGAACTTGCTTAACAATATAAGAGAAAGGATTCAGATAGCTGAGAAAAGTTCGCTCTGCTTGCTTTTTAGACCGGGTGGATTTGGCCATCAAGGAATCGACCGTGCTCTCTTTGGAATCCTCAGGCTTGTACACCACCCCGGCAATCTTCACATCGACCCGATGTTTTCTTCTCAGATCGGTTTTGAGCCACTTGACGAATCTGTCTTCCAGAGCCTTCGACTGAAGCTCTTCTTTGATTTTGGGCGCCACTGTTGCCAGCGGCAAAACGGCGCCAGTCTCCCGCGCCTCTAACTTGACAATGTGAACTCCCATCGTGGTTCGAAATGGCTGGCTTACCTGGCCCACGGACAGCTTTTCAAAAGCGACCTGCTCGATACCGCTGATCAGCGTGCCGCGGTTGACCCAACCGATATCGCCACCATCCGCCTGCCCCGCTCCCTCGGAGTATTCCCGCGCCAGCTCCGCGAAATCCGCTCCGGCAACGATACGCTTGTATAAATCCATGGCCTTCTCGGTGACAGCTTGCACCTCATCGGGGGTCGCCGTTTTGGGGAGCGCAAGCAGGATATGACGCAGGCGCACGCGATCCTCAGAGCGAAATTTGTTGGCATTGAGCTTGTAGTAACGCTCGACGTCGTCGTTGGTAATGTTGACTTTATTCCTTACCTGGCGATTAAGGATCTCACTCTTTTCCAGCTCACTCTTGACCGACGCCCGGTAACTTTCAAGTGTCTGCCCCTCGCGGCTTAACGCGGTCTTGAGGTCGTCATCGCTCAAGCGATTTCGCTTCTTAATTTCATCGATGTATTGAGTGACATCCTGGTCGGTGATTTTGATACCCGACTCCCGCGCTTCCGCTTCCAGGAGTTTTTCCGTGATGAATTGCTCCAAGACTTCCCGGTCGCTGTCATTAATTTTTTTCAAATCCCCCGAGGGAAATTCCCGACCCATCTTGGCCTTCGCGTAGCTCCCTAGGTTTGAGAGCGTGTAAGGCTCCCCATCGATCACCACGATAAGTTGCTCAATAACTTTGGCCGAGGCCATTTGGTCGAGGAGAAGTAGGAAGGAGAATAACAGGAAACCCGTTTTGAATAGCATAAAATTACAGACTTGCCATAATCACAATTATTGTAACAGCTACCATAGTTAATTTGCAAAACCAAACGACGGACTCGACCAGGAGTTTCATCATCCTAATGCCGGCCGGTGGAGATATCTTCCCGGAGCCAGGCCTTTCATCCATGCAACGTCTCCAGGAGCAAGCTTTGCTGCGGCAGGTCGTCGCGAATCAAGTGCAGCATTTCCGTGACTTCGCCAAACAGCGCTTCCCACTCCTGACTTTGCGGTGTAAAGGAAAGGCGGCCATCCGGCGCCAAACGGAATTTATTCTTTTGCTTTTTTATGAGCTCGAGCAGTTTCTCAACTTTTACCGGCGACTCCGGATGGAATAGTAGGAAGACCTGACCATTGGATACGCTGATCTGTTGCACGAGAAACTCTTTGAGCACACGCCGGAGATCCATGACCCTAAATAGATTTTCGACTATCGGCGTGGTCGGCCCGAAACGATCGCGAATCTCCTCTTTCAGCTCGGCAAGTTCTAATGCATTACCCACGCTCGCGAGCCGTTTGTAAAAGAGCAAACGCTGGTTGGCGTCCGGGATATAGCTTTCCGGAAAATAGGCGGGAATTTCCAGACGGATCTCGGGCTCCACCTCCGGCGCCACGACTTCGCCTTTAAGCTCGTTGACGGCTTTTTGCATCATTTCCGTATAGAGCTCGAAGCCCACGGCGGTAATTTGACCCGACTGCTGCTGACCCAAAAGATTGCCCGCGCCGCGAATCTCGAGATCGTGCAGTGCGAGTTTGAAGCCGCCGCCGAGCCCATCGAGTTCCTGCAGCGCCCGCAGCCTCCGCTCGGCATCCGGTGTGATTACTTTTTCACCGGGGATCAATAAATAGGCATAGGCATGCCGATGGGAGCGACCGACACGTCCCCGCAGCTGGTAGAGTTGCGCAAGACCGAACTGATCTGCTCGGTTGATGATGATGGTATTGGCGTTGGGGAAATCGAGCCCCGATTCAATGATCGCCGAGCAAACCAAAACCTGGGTTTTATTTTCCAGAAAATCGAGCATGACTTTTTCTAGTTCCTTGGGACGCATCTGGCCATGCGCCACCGCCAACTTTGCCTCGGGAAGCAAATCCGCCAGCTTGAGCGCCAACCGATCGATGGTCTCGACTCGGTTATGGAGAAAAAATACCTGGCCGCCCCGCTGGAGCTCACGAAGAATCGCATCGCGGATGACCTGTTCATCATAGCGCGTCACGTAAGTTTGGATCGCCAGCCGATCCGCCGGCGGGGTTTCGATAATGCTCAAGTCACGAATGCCGACCAGCGACATATGCAAGGTGCGCGGGATCGGCGTCGCCGTCAGACTGACGACATCGACGAGCTGGCGCAGCTTTTTTAGTCGCTCCTTGTGGACGACACCGAAGCGATGCTCTTCATCAATAATCACCAGGCCCAAATCCTTAAACTCGACATCCTTCTGGAGCAGCCGGTGGGTTCCAATCAAGACGTCGACGCTGCCCCTGCCAGTCTGTTGGAGGACTTGCGTGATTTCCTTCGAGGTTAAAAAGCGGCTGACCATTTCAATACGTACCGGGTGATTGCGAAACCGATGGCGAAAAGTCTGGAGATGTTGTTGCGCCAGAATCGTCGTTGGCGCCAACACGGCAACTTGCTTACCGCCTTCGACGGCGAGAAAAGCGGCTCGCATCGCCACTTCGGTCTTGCCATAACCGACATCGCCGCAGATCAAGCGATCCGTCGGCTTTCGACTTTGCATGCCGGCCAAGGTCTCATCGATGGCACGTTGCTGATCGGGAGTTTCTTCGTATTCGAAAGCCGCTTCGAATTCTCGGTATAATGTATCGGGCGCCGCAAAGGCATTTCCCTGGCGGGCTTCCCGAATCGCATAGAGCTGTATCAGTTCTTCGGCCATGGCAAAAATCGACTTCCGCGCCTTGGCCTTGACTTTTTCCCAAGCGGTACCGCCTAAACGATCCAGGGAAGGCTGTGCCCCGTCGCCGCCGATGTACTTCTGCACCATGTTAATGCGATCCACCGGCAAATAAAGGCGATCGCCGGCTTCGTATTCCAGGTGGAGAAACTCGCCTTCGACACCGGCGACTCTGAGAAATTTAAGGCCGCGATAGATGCCGATGCCGTGATCCAAGTGCACCACATAGTCGTCCTGCTTGAGCTCACTCAGACTGGTCAAGAAGTGGCTCGGATGGCTCTTCGTGCTGACGGTCGGTTGTCGTTTCCGGGTGCCGAAGATTTCATCGAAAGTCACCACCACCAGATGAGCTTCAGGCAGGCGAAACCCTTGGTTCAGATGGCCACCTACGATGGCACGGGGAAGGTCCCCTCGGGTGAACAGTGTGGGCGCGGCTTCCTCGACCACGGGCACATCCAGGTCGTAACTCGCCAGCAGCTCCCGCAACCGCATGGCGTCGCCCTTCGTCGGTGCCACGAAGAGCACCTTTTCGCTCTGCCAACCTTTAAGCCGTTCGACCAGCGGCGCCAACGAGGCGTCTGTGCCGCGCGGCGCGGTCTCGTGGCGGATGTCGCTGGTCAGAAATGACTCCACTGTAAGCGTGGACTCCTGGGCTTTCTCTGACGTCGCCATAATCGTGAGCGACTCGCCCCGCACTTGGGTCCACGGTTGCAATGCGGCGTGCCATTCATGCTCATTGAAATAAAGGGTCGCCACCGGCGGCACTAGATGGAGTTCCTCGGTGGCCTTCTCGTAACGCTCCCAGGCCAGCTGGCCGAATTTTTCCGCCTCCGCCTCCACCCGGTCTCCACCGTCGAGCCAAATCAATGTTTCAGGAGAAAGGTATGAGAAAATCGAGACCAGCTCAGGATAAAAGTAAGGAACCAAAGATTCGATTCCGGGAAAGGGTATGCCTTCCCGCAAAGATTCAAGCAGGCTGTGCTTCTCCCGCCGATCGATCTCTAACTCCCCAGCCCGTTGATCGAGCTTGCGTACAACGCTTCCTAAATCGGAGCGCTTTAGCGAGAACTCTTTCATCGGCAACAAAAACATTTCTTCCTGGAGCCGTTCGGAACGCTGATTGGCCGGGCTGAATTCCCGGATCGATTCCAATCGGTCGCTATCGAACTCCAGCCGCAGCGGCCGCGCATATCCAGGGGAGAAGATATCAACAATGCCGCCGCGGACGCTAAAGTCGCCTCGCTCTTCTACTAACGGGACATTCTGGAAACCCCATTGCACCAAATGTTGCAGCAGACTGTCACGCCCCAGCTCTTGCCCAGCGACGAGGTAAAGATAGGACCGCTTGAAGTGTTCTTTGGGAATGACTTTCTGCAGCAAGGCGGCAGGAGTCGCTATGAGTATAGGTGCGTGCTCCTCCACGAGTTTGTAGAGTCCTTCGAGACGGGCCGCTACATTGTCCGGATGGGGCGATAGTTTCTCGAAAGGGAGGACTTCCCACGATGGAAAAAGATGGAGTCGCTTGCGAAACGGCGGCAGGGAGCGTTCTTCACCCAGGAAAAATCCCAGATCGTCGTAGAGACTTTCAGCGTCGCTCGTGGTCGGTGCGATGATTAGCATCGGCCGGCGACTTTTCTCAGCGACTAAGGAGAGAACATACGCCTTCGCGCCTCCCTGAATCCCCTGAACCCGTTTTGCTCCGGGCCAAGTGCCCTGGAGAAAGTGTTCGAGTTTGGCTCCAAGATCAAAATCGTTCATGTAAAAAAACTAAACCCTTGCAAGCGAATCTTGGGAATGGATGAGAGCGGCTTACCGGTTGCGTCTGCCTGTTTGGCCCACGCCTCCATCGATTCGCTAAGATCCTTGACGCGGATCTCGAGATGAGACGATTGATAGTTTTCGAAGCGAATCAGCGCCTGGTAGATCATCCGCACCGGCCCTTTGATCTCTCCGAAATCGGTGTAGAGCCTGAAGGCGACCGCTAGTTCGATCAATCCCTCGAGAAAAGCCTTATTGGCATCTTCGGTTTCCTGATAGAATTGTTCCAAAGTCTCATGGGACTCAAAAAATCGGCCCTCATTAAACAGACGTATGCCCTCCCGCAAACGAGCATCCATAA
>JAHKKJ010000267.1 GCA_020027655.1 Deltaproteobacteria bacterium
GTGAAGGTGGCGGACCGGGACTGACGAGCGCGCGGCTCGCCGGCGGCGACGTCGTCGCCATTGCCGGGAATGTTAATGTATTGCCGTACTATCTCGTTGCGCACTCGAGCATCAAACGACCGGAAGATCTGAAAGGAAAAAATGGCGGCACTCACATAGCTGGGACGACGGCGGAATTCGCGCTCAAAGTGGGGCTCAAAAAAATCGGCCTCGAGCCAACCAGAGATGTTACCCTGCGAGTGATCGGAGGTTCCACTGAGCGAATGATCGCGTTGCAAAAAGGGATCGTGCAATTCACCGTAGTGACCGAAGCGGGAAAGGCGCAGGCTGAGAAACTCGGATACCCCATGGTCGTCGACATGGCCAGCCTGCAGATTCCCTTTCCTCAGAACGGCGTCTACACTTCAACAAAGCTGATCCGGGAAAATCCGGATATGGTCCGGCGCTATATGCGTGCTTACACCGAAGCGATCCACTATTACAAAACCCATAAAGAAGAGACGATGAAGATCATGAGAAAATATTCTCGCCTGGATGACCGCAAAGTTTTAGAGGAAGCCTGGGACTGGCACGCGCGCTTCATTCCGGAAGCGCCCTATCCGCCGCCCGAAGGTTATCAGCTCGTTTTGCAGGACATGGCGACAACGAACCCCAAGGCGGCACAAGCCAACGTCAAAGACTACGTGGATTCGCGGTTCGTGAAGGAACTGGAAGACTCAGGCTTTATAAAGAATCTCTATCGGAAGTAGCGTTCAAATCGTTCAAGCAGTTCAATTCGTTCAAATCGTAAAAGAGAATCCGCCGACTTGAACGGCTGGAACGTTTTGAACGGCTTGAACGGTTTTCGCGTGGTTAGAGTTTTTCCCGCGCCGCCTGTAGCACCTGCCGCATTGGCTCCACGTCGATGACCAGCGAGGACAGCTGCAGCTTCTCCTCCCGAATCGTTTCCGGGACCACCGCCATCACTTCCTCCTCGAGGACATGATAGACCGGGATCTTCAGGGACACGCCGGCAAGCGGTCCCGCATAGCTCGGATCCCCTTCGGTCACCGTCGCAGCGAAGACTTCCACGCCGCTGGCGTCGCCGTTTCCCAAAACCACCGCCAGATTTTCCGGACCATACTGGTCCGCCAGGCGCTTGATGACTCCCTGGTTCTCGAAGTTCATCGCGCCCGCAGCGGTTCAGACAAAACACTCTGTGACTTGAAAGACGACCTCTAAGCCCGCCCCTTCGAGGCACTCGGCGATCACCGGTCCGGGGACCCCATCGCGCTCGCCGATGGCGATGACTTTTTTCCCGTTGAGCATTCGACCTCCGTCACTTTTCACTCTTTTCGACCAAAAACGAGCAGCCGTCGGATAGCTGAGTCATCCGGCCTAGAAAGAGACTTCCTTTGGAAATAAATAACGCATTGTTGATCTCATTGTTTCGCAGCGCATCAAGCGCGTGCCCCAAGTAAACAATCGCCGAGGGAATATGTCCCTGCGTCGGCGCATAGCCTACCATGCCGCGCGTGCGGACAAAATCTTCCATCTGATCCTTCCTGATCTGGCCCCGGATAACCGCCAGCGCAGCTAACGTCAGATAGTTCGTCTTGGGCACATCGCCGCTTCCCGACGGCACCGTGATCTCGGGATTGTGCAACTCGACGGCGTAGCGGTCCACGTCGGTCAGCTTCATTCCCAACTTTGCCAGCGGTTTCTCGGCAAGACACTCCGCCATCGCCTGGGGCGAGGCGCCGGCCCGAACCGGGTGAAACGCTGCCGAATCCAATCGCATACAAGGCTCGCCGATCTTGGCCGGGCTTAAGATCACGGCAAAACTCCCCAGCACGTCTTCTAAAACCGGCATGCCTTTCTTCAGATGCGATTCGAATTTCATTCCAAGCTTCGCCAGTGAGCCACCAGCCACGACAGCAACCTTATTACAGACGCCCGACTGTACGAGACTGGCACCGTGAACCATTGCATAGAGCGGACCGGCGCAGAAGGCTTTCACGTCCGAACCAGAAGCGTTTTCGCAGGCAACCTCTTCGGCGATGGCCTTGGCAAGATTGCCGCCGCCGCGATTATAACGGTCACCGACCGCTTCTTCCGAGCAACTGATCACGTAATCGACATCGTTTGGATCCATCTTTAGCGCCGAGAGAAGCGATTTGAGCGCATGCGCGGCGGTTGCCTTGGCAGCCAGATTCTCCAGCAGTACATCCACCGAGAGATTCACATCCTCAGCGTGGCCGGCCTCAATGCAACCGACGAGTTTCTCATCCGAATAAAGCGGCAGCGCGCCCTTATGGCACAGCGATTCGATTTCTGCAAAAGATTTCAGTCGAAGTTGTTTAGCCTTAGTTGGCTTGGTCATACGATCCCAAAACCAACGCTCGCCTACAGTCACGAGATTGAACTGGTCGGCCTGACCAAGCAAACCATAAAAGGATTTCCTGATCGACAATGTCGCCGAAACGACCCTTGGCTAAAGCCCCTTGTATCAGATTGTCATACCAGGGCTTCGGAAGATTGCTCAGCTCGGCGGGCGTGATGTTACCTATGTAAACTTGATGGGGCGCGTAAGCCGTGGCCGCACTAAAGCTCCTAAGCTGGTTCTTTAACTGTTGTTCGAGTGTCGTATTGGCCCTGAGCTCGCGCGACGGTTTGGAACCATAACGGACGAGATCAGGCACATGCGTCAACGAATAGAAGACGCCCTCGATACCGACACCTACTGCTTTGGACTCAATCATTTTTTCTCAAGCCGGTTTCAGCCTTAGGCTGATCCGCCTCTGGCCGAGCCTCTCCCCTACTCTTTATTCTTTGAACGTGTGGTTTTTCAAGAAGGTCTCGGCGTCGCTCGGGCTGAAAAAAACTAACCGAATCTCTTGAAGCGAAACATTCGAACTGAGGAATTGCTGAATTGCTTGCGAGGAGACCTGCGCCGCTTCATGCAGTGGATACCCGTATATCCCGGTCGAGATTGCCGGGAAGGCGATCGTTCTTAGACCTTTGCCTACCGCGAGAGTCAGCGAGTTATAGTAACAAGCACCTAAAAGCTCCGCCTTATCCTTCCCTCCGCGCCCATACACAGGTCCCACAGTATGAATGACGTGCTTGGCCGACATCCTCCCGGCTGTCGTGATCACCGCCTGCCCCGTCGGCAAACCATCGGGATATCGCGTCCGCCGAATATGCTCACATTCTTTTTTGATCTCCGGCCCACCCGCGCGATGAATCGCCCCATCAACCCCACCCCCACCCAAGAGAGTTCCATTCGCCGCGTTGACGATGGCGTCCACATGTTCTTTGGTGATATCTCCAACTTTCACGACAACGGTCCCGGTTAAAAACGATTTTACTACGTCCATAATCTCTCCGAACTCGTTATTGGCAGTTTATAGCAGACCATCAAGTTATTGAAAACTTGCTGTTGAAAACAGGCACGCAGATTCTTGACTACTAGCGTGGAAGGATAGGGAAAATAAAATCCCTAGAGATGCGAGGGCGTAATCCACGGCGTACGAGGAGGCGATATGCACATCTCTTGAATTGAGGCGGCAGAGGAGTTTGCAGCGCGGCGGGTCAACTTGGGATTAATTCGAGCCGACAAAGGCTGACAATAGTGCAGCGTTTGTGGGGTCGCAGTTTTCGTTGTTAAGTGCCGAAAAAGCTTATAGGATTGCCCATAATGATGAAATCGTTGACTGGGATGGCTGTACGACTTTTTGATGGAACGATCCGGATAGCCGAAATACACTGGTTTGAAGCACATGGAATAGTAAAGAGGAAAATGCGTATAAAACGATTCCGGGAATGAACTACCCTGCAGCGCGCTGACGGGGTATCAGAACATAGCGATGAGAATTTATCCCAAAGGCGTCACCCCTGAATGTTTTAATCGGGGGTCCAGTTCCGGTCTCGCCTGGATTCCCGATAGAAGCATTCGGGAATGACGGACTTTAAGAGGTCTGGGAACAGCTCTTTACGCAGCAAGCTACGGGGAATCAAACCCGCGGTGATTGAATGTTATGCCAACTCGACCGAAGCCCAAACGACAGTTTGCGATTTGCATTCGGACTGACGACGTTGATTTGCTGACGCCTCGCCGCATCTACGAAGTCTTGCCAGACGAGAGCGCTGCCAAATCGCGCTACATTCGAGTCGACGACAACGAGGGCGAGGATTATCTCTATCCCGCCCGTTACTTTGGATTCGTAGATTTTCCACCTTCTGTTCAGGAAGCTTTATTAAAGGCGTCTTGATACGACGGCTAAACAACCTCGCCTGCGGACGTCATGCAAGTCGGGCAGGCTTTGCGCTCATACGTTGTCGCAATCCCAGTCGTCCCAAAATCTTCGCGGCTTAGCGCAAAACTTGAATTTCTTTCTTCGTGCAACCCATGAACTACTTTCGCGCGCCCTCGAGCAAATCACTAATCGTGGCTTCTACGTTTGCCACCCTTGTCTGCCTCGGAGTGAGCTATGCTCTTTGGACGCTTCCTCTAGGCGATTCTTCGGAACCGTTGCGTTTTTCGCTCGGCCTGCTGCCGTTGGCGATCATTTTGCTCTGCGCTCTCTTTACCGTTCGTGGCTATTCGATTAGCAACGATGCTCTCTTGATCCATCGGCTGCTCTGGAAAACGCGCATTTCACTAAGCGGACTGCAGTCCGTGAAATTCGATCCCGTCGCTACACATCGGAGTATTCGCACCTTCGGCAACGGCGGCTTCTTTTCTTTCACCGGCTATTTTCGCAATCAGGAGTTGGGCTCCTACCGCGCGTTCATGACCGATCGCCGTCGCGCGGTGGTTCTACGCTTTCCGTCCTCCGTGATAGTGATCTCCCCTGACCAACCGGAAGATTTCGTCAATACAGTCTCCCAGTATAAAGTAATGAGATAAGTGGACCGTCGGTTCCGGCATTCTCAGAGTCAAACTTATTTGCATCCAGCCCGAGCCAGGGGCTTCCTCAGAACTTCATACCCAGTTTCCCGGATAAAACGGTTAATCAGAGAAAGTCTAAAGCTGCCTTCGCGGCGATACACCAAAATCCCTTGACAAGTCTCTGGAGCGGTAAGACAATCGCTGCCGTCCAATAAACATGCGCCGTGATCTTACGGCGGCGGGCTTACTCAACAGCTGGAACTCGGTTGCGTCTTTTTATGTCGAACAGGAGGGACACATGAGAGTCAAGGCTACCATTCAGGTAAACGGCAGGCCTTTACGAAGGGCGTACGTCGAGCATCTCGTCTTCGGTGTCGGTGCAGAGATGTACATGACCGATCTCGAAGGCCGGATTCGCGACACGCATTTCGACCAAGGGATCGACAGTCTCACGAACAACGCTGACATCCGCGTGATCTGCCAGAATCCCATCGTGAGGGTCCTCGATGGCAACCGCGCAAACATCGGCGTCTACCAGGACAAATCCATCGTGGATGGCGCCACGGTCAATCTAGACAAGAACGCGGAACAGGACGACTACTACGCCATCCTCAACCGCGCCCACATCGCCTACGAGGTTGTCTTCCGGCCGCTAAGTTTTTTCCGCAATCTTCCCGATCCCGACTTTCCTCTGGGCCGCAAGCCATCCCTGCGCAACACCCGCGACCAGGCTCGGCGCATCGACCTCTCTTTTCCCGACCAGTTCCCCAGTCCTCTCGCTTTCGTTGAACCCAAACGACTGGTCGACAACTTTCCTCTGATCCACATCAAGGCACGCACGTCTGACGGCCGGCTCTTCGGTGAAAACGGTTCGGCGCCGACACTCATACCGGGCGAGCTAGCCCACGCCTTCCACTTCTCATTTCTGAACGAAGCGAAG